>JAXJTE010000062.1:0-4336 GCA_036309765.1 Caryophanon sp.
CATTACAGCGTGTGCACATGTAGCCGCAAACGGACAAGCGTTCCCAGGGCAAATTGCCGCACATGACGATGCATTTATTCCGAGCTTACGCCGCATCGCCGAGACAATTCAACAAGGCGGGGCAAAGGCAGTGCTACAAATTCATCACGGTGGACGACAGGCGAGAAAAGCACTCGTGCCAAACGAGGATATCGTGAGTGCATCTGCAGTAGCTGGCAGTCACGGAGAGCTTGCACGTGAGGCGACGACAGATGAAGTTGATGCGCTTGTCGATGCGTACGCACAAGCAACTCGCCGCGCCATTGAAGCAGGCTTTGACGGCGTCGAAATTCACGGGGCGAACACATACTTAATCCAGCAATTTTTCTCGGGCTTTACGAATAAGCGCACCGACAAATACGGTGGCACGCTGGAGAAACGATTAACATTCCCGCTTGCAGTTGCAGAAGCGGTGCTAAATATGAAAAAGGCGCACGCAAGCGAAGATTTCATCGTCGGCTACCGCTTCAGCCCAGAGGAACCAGAAGAAGACGGCATTACGATGGATGATACAGCGGTGTTGCTTGCACGCCTGCAGCAATTCCCACTAGACTTCCTACACATTTCCCTTGGCGATTATCGTTCAACGACGCACCGCTACAAAAACGGTGAAGTAAATCGCATTCGTGAAGTGCGTGCGTTGCTGCGTGACGACTTGCCGTTAATCGGTGTCGGCTCGATTTATGAGGCGCATGAGGCAGAGGAAGCAGCTGCATTTGGCGCCGATTTAGTCGCACTTGGTCGCGCATTATTAATTGAGCCGCACTGGGTAGAGAAGGTCGAAGCAGGTGAAGCGGTCGCAACAACGATGGACGCAAGCAAGCCGCAAGCGATTCCGCCGAAAATGTTTGACATGCTGCGTTCGCGTGCAGGGTGGATTCCAGGGCTATAACGACAATGGAAAGGCGAACGGACGAGTCAAGTTCATTCGCCGTTTTCATGTTGCGCTATGCTATAATAGAAGAATCTATACAAAAGGGGATGTTTTCATGACAATTGCAACAGAAATCGCACAAAACATTTACGTAGTGGACGCACTTGACGGCGGCATTGTCGAGCGCACAGGTATTTACATCGTGAAGCGCGACAAAATCGCTATTATCGACACGTGCACGAGCAAGGCAGTACCGCGCATTTTAGAAGCGCTGGATGAATTAAACATTGCGCGTGAGGCGGTTGATTACTTAATCGTCACGCATGTGCATTTAGACCACGCAGGCGGAGCAGGGTTACTGTTACAGTCGCTGCCGAACGCGACATTTTACGTGCATCCAAAAGGGGCGCGCCATTTAATCGACCCGTCGCGCTTAATCGACAGTGCGCGCTCGGTGTACGGCGAGCAGTTTAACGACTTGTTTGACCCGATTGTGCCGATTCCACAGGAGCGCGTCGTATTAGCGGAGCACGAAAGCCGCATTTCAATGGGCGAGGCGGACTTCGTATTTTACGACACACCAGGGCATGCGCGTCACCACATTTCGATTCATGACGAGGCGACAAATAGCATGTTCGTTGGTGATACGACAGGCGTAAACTTCCCGGTATTAACGAAGGCAGGCTATGACATCGTATTGCCGTCAACATCGCCAAACCAATACAATCCAGACGAAATGGAAGCGTCGATTGCATTTTACGAAAAATTAGCACTCGACCGCATTTTCCTTGGACATTACAGCAAAGTCGAGCCGCCGACGCATGCGTATGAGCAAGTGCGCTACTGGACGCCGATTTTCCTACAGCGTACCGAGCAAGCGATTGCCGAAGCACCAGATGCACCGGTTGATCGTTTAACGGAGCTACTGTTTGCGGAAATCGCCGAGCATGCTGCACAAAACGGTTATACAGGTGAGCTAAAGCAGCACATTGCAAGCGACGTCATCGTATCATCACAAGGGCTTGTGCATTATTTTGCGACACGAGGTGACCGATGAGCAAACGACTATTAATGAGCATGGCCGTTGCTTCTTCATTACTGCTTGTAGCATGTCAAGATGATGCACCAGTAGAGGAAACGACGGAAGTAGCGGTGGAGCAAAAGCCGGCGAAAGAAACGACTGATGTAATAGAGCAAGTGGAAGAGACGACAACGCAAGTATCGGTAGAGGAAGCGGCGGAAGAAGATGCGAAAATTAACGTCGTGCCACCGACCGAGCCTGCAGCACAAGTAGAGGAGCCTGTTTCACAAACGACGACTTCTTTATTTACAGAGTATGAGCAAAAGTTAAATGCGACGTCAGCGAGTGCTGAACGTGTATACGACAACGCGATGACGACGATTGAGATGGAAGAAGCGGCGCAGAAAGCATTTGCATTGTGGGATGCGCTCTTAAACGAAATGTATGGCGTGTTAAAAAATGAACTATCAGCGGCGGATTTTGAGGAATTGCGTGCTGACCAACGCGAATGGATTGCCGAGCGCGACGACTACGCGACGTATCAAGCGACCGAGCAAGCAAACGGTGGCAGTGCGTATACGATGCTCTACATTGATGCACAGGCACAATACACAGCGCAGCGTTGTTCAGATTTTTTATACGATTTTATGGTCAGTTTATAATAAAAAGCACGAACGGAGGCGATTAAGCTTCTGTTCGTGCGTTTGTTTGTATTAAATATCAATTTTCAGCGTTTCGCCAGGTCCCATCGGTAAGCCGAGTAGTAACCATACAGCGAATAAAATAATCCACATCATCGCAAAGAATAGCGAATACGGAATGAGTGCTGAAATTAACGTACCCATTTTAATATTTTTATCATACTTTTTCGCAAATGCTAGCAACATCGCAAAGTAGGCAAGAAGCGGTGTAATCGGGTTCGTGATCGAGTCACCAACGCGGTACGCCATTTGTGTAACAGCTGGTGAGTAGCCTAAATACATAAACATCGGTACGAAAATTGGCGCAAGTAATACCCATTTCGCCGATGCAGATGCCATTAGTAAGTTCACAAGTGCAACGATAAAGATGAAGCCGATAAACATTGGCACACCCGTGAAGTTCAGCGCTTGTAACGCCTCAGCACCTTTAATCGCTAAAATTGTGCCGATATTACTCCAGCTAAAGAATGCGATCATTTGTGCTGCAACGAACGCCAATACGATAAATGATGATAAATCGCTCATCGCTTTAAACATCATGCCAGCAACGTCGCGGTCTGATTTAATCGTACCGACAACGACACCGTACACAATGCCAGGAATTAAAAATAAGAATAACATAATTGGCACGATGCCTGACATGAATGGCGATTGTAAAAATGCGCCGTTTTCACCGCGTAATAAGCCGTCTGCCGGTAAAACCATACATAAAATAAGTCCGATATATACAAGCGCTGAGCCGATTGCTGCCCACATCGCTTTATTTTCCTGTGGCGTTACTTTTTCAAGCACTTCCACTTGCCCTTCGTATTTGCCAAAGCGTGGTTCTACAATTTTCACCGTTACCCACGTCGCAACGAACACTAAAAATACAGTCGATACAGCCATGAAGTAATAGTTCATCGTCGCTGCCCCAACGAAGTCAGCGTTTACAAGCTTCGCCGCTTCTTCTGTAATCCCAACGAGTAATACGTCTAAAGAAGTAATTAAAATGTTTGCACTAAAACCACCTGCAATTGCCGCATATGCCGCAACCATGCCGACAATTGGGTGACGCCCGATGCTTAAGAAAATCATCGCCGCAATCGGTGGTAAAATGATGTACGCCGCATCTGTTGCGACACTACCGAAAATAGCTGTGAAAATGAGTACCGGCACGATTAATTTTTTCGGTGCACTTAATACCGTTTTCTTCATCACCGTCGTAATTAAACCACTATGCTCGGCAACCCCGATCCCAATCATCGCCACAATAACGATGCCAAGTGGCGCAAAGCTTGTGAAGTTCGTTACCATACCGGTTAAAATTTGGTGCAGCCCTTCACGCGATAGTAAGTTAACAACTTCTAACTGCTCGCCGTTTGATGGGCTAATTGCTGTGATGCCGATTTTATTTAGCACCCATGACGCTGCTAATACAAGCATTGCGAGCATCGCAAAAATTGTAATCGGGTCTGGCAATTTGTTTCCGGCTACTTCAATGCCGTTTAAAAATCGGTCAATCAACGTTTTTTTCTGTTTCTTTTCCATAAAATAACCTCCTCTTAAAGTTCAAAATTATAAGGAGACCTGAATTATTCACCAAAACCTCAAAATGGGGCTGTCCAATAAGCCCAAAATAAAAGCGGATTTGGAAAACAAAATGTTTTCCGAATCCGCTTTTTTCTGTTTGAACGGAAAAATGGAGGCGATGCCCCACCC
>JAXJTE010000063.1:0-1977 GCA_036309765.1 Caryophanon sp.
GGAGATTTAGATAAATAGTATCAAAAATGAAGAAAGTGGAATTTGAGCTGCCTCAAATTCCACTTTCTTATGATTAGAAGCTAGTTATGTCCCAGCCTCATTTTGTCTACCTAAAATGTGTACGTTTTTACTACTGGCTCATATGTATCAAATGAATCCAGTGGAATTAAGCTACGTTGGAAAATTGTCATTTGTACCTCTGCTGCTTCAAATGCACGGTCAACAACTTCATAAATGTTTACTTCTAACGTCGCTAAACTGTATTGCTCTTTTAATGAAGTAGCTAATTGTGCAACTGCTGCTTCATCTGCTGGTGCGTCTGTCGTTTCAAGTAATACACGTACAATCGCTTTGTCGTCCTCGAAATTCACAAGTGAGATGCCGCCTTCAATAACTGCTTCCACTTGCTTGTTCATGTCCATTTCTTTTTGCACACGGTCAAAGTCAATTGTTGTTTCCGTTTCCTCTGACTGGAATTCGTACACATAACCTGTATCTACAGATTGTACTGTTCCTTCAAATGTCGTCGAAAATGGGTGATCGTTTAATGTTGACCACGTAATTTTAAACTCTTCACCGTATTGCGCTTGTAAATTGTCTTGCACTGCTGCTCGCGTATCCTCCATTTTCCATTTTGGAACGAAGATCATCGCGCTCATAATAACGACCGATAACACCATACTGATTGCGAATAATTTTGTCTTCGCCGGTGTTAATGGCTTTGAACCATGCTTTGGAATGTATTCATTCTCTGTTTGTTTGCCCTTTGCCATGTAATTCTCTACCTTCTTTACTAATAGAATAACGTATAACAGTTCAGTTCATATTATAGCTTACATGAGAATGGCTTTCAAACGGAGGCATACATGTAAATGTGACAGCTTTACGTCTTTCCAGTTTTTGTTCATGAATTGTCCTCAACTTACAACAAAGCTTCCCAACGTGCAATCTCTTGTCGAACGATTGGCGCGACTTTTGTGCCGAACAGCTCAATCGCCTTTAACACGTCGTCATGTGGCATCGAGCCGACTGGAATATGAATCATAAAGCGCGTCACCCCAACTTCTTTGCGCAGTATAATGATTTTTTGTGCGACCGTTTGCGGATCACCCACGTATAACGCCCCGTCCATACTACGCGCAAAGTCAAACGTTTCTCTCGTATAGTCACCCCAGCCACGCTCTGCCCCAATCGCATTCATCGACCGACGAAGCGGCTCGTAAAATTTCTCGATTGCCTCTTCCTCCGTTTCGGCAATAAAGCCGTGCGAATGTGAGGCGATGTGCAGCGTATTTAAATCGTGCCCTGCTTTTGCAGCCGATTGAAAATAAAGCTCCACAAGTCGCGCAAAGTATAACGGACTGCCACCGATAATCGCAAACGTAATTGGCAAGCCAAGTTCCCCTGCACGAATGGCAGATTGCGGCGTACCACCAGAGGCAAGCCAAATCGGAATTTTTGCTTGTACAGGACGCGGATAAATGCCGAGCCCTGGAATAGACGGTCGATGCGTACCTGTCGAATGTACGATTTCATTGTCTCGAATGTTAACCAATAACCGAAGCTTCTCGTCATACAGCGCATCGTAATCGTCTAAGCTGTAGCCAAACAGTGGAAACGACTCGATAAATGAGCCGCGACCCGCCATAATTTCGGCACGTCCGTTGCTTAACCCGTCAAGCGTCGCAAATTGTTGGTACACGCGCACTGGGTCATCCGACGATAAGACGGTTACGGCACTCGTTAGTTTAATGCGCGTCGTTTGCATCGCAGCCGCCGCAAGTACGACAGCAGGTGCAGAAGCGGCGTAATCTTCTCGGTGGTGCTCGCCAACACCGTATACATCTAGTCCGACTTCATCGGCAAGCTTAATTTCCGCAACAATTTCGCGCAGTCGCTCCGCATGTGTTGCTGTATAATTTGTGCCAACATGCGGTGTCGTCTCCGCAAATGTTGTAATGCCTAATTCCATATAAA
>JAXJTE010000064.1:0-22637 GCA_036309765.1 Caryophanon sp.
ACTTGCATGTATTAGGCACGCCGCCAGCGTTCGTCCTGAGCCAGGATCAAACTCTCCATAAAAGTAGAATTCGAGTTGAGCTCAAATTGTCATTTTAGTCGAAACTAAAATGTTGCTGGCACCAATTATGATGTCCAAAATTGTTTGCTAGTTAGACTAGCTATGTTTCATCAACGTTTGTTGTTCAGTTTTCAAGGTTCATATCGCTGTCTTAAGCGAACTTCTAAATCTTAGCATCTCTTTCAAACTCCGTCAATCACTTTTTAAAAAGTTTTTATTAGAAGTTTGTAATGTGCTGCGTTGTCTCAAGGACAATTAATACTATATCGCGACTTTTACATGTTTGCAACAATTTTTTTATTATTTTTCGTAAAATAATTATGACTATGCTTTCTTTCCTTATTTATAAGTTATAAGGTAAAATATTTTTTGCTAAGTGCAAAGTAAAATACGTTTAGTTTTGAATAAAAAAAGCGAGCAGATCACAAAAGTAATCTTCCCGCTTTTTAAAATTTTATGCTTCGACCGCTGCTGGTTTTAAATTTCGGCTCATTTCGCAATACTGAACGAACACACGAGCTAACTCATCTAAGCGTGAAAGTACGTCCTCATCGATAATTTCGTTTTGCTCATTAAAGTGTTCGCTATGTGTGTAAACATAGTTTGGTGTTACGAGCGTGCGGAAATAATCTAAAATCGGCTTTAGTTGTTGCTCCACAACTAAATGGTGTTGTGTTGTGCCACCGTTTGCTACAATCGCAGCTGGCTTATAGCGCATTGCCTTTGGTGGAATCATATCGAATGCATTTTTTAATACGCCTGGGATCGATGCTTGGAACACTGGAGATGCGAACACGTATGCATCGGCTTCCTCAAATTGCTGAATCATATATTTCATATCGTCATTTAATGGGCTACCATCTAAAATTTGATGTTGTAACTTTGAGAACGATAAAATCTCAAGCTCATATTCAGCATTGTATTTTGCAATGTTTTGTTGAATCGTTTCTAATACTACACCCGTTTTGCGACCAAAAATTGTGCCGTCAACAAGTAAAATTTTCATGTTAGTTCCTCCAGCTTATGTGATGGCTTCATTGTATCAAATCTTTTTGCAAAATAGCATCTGTTCTGTTTGGAATATGCGCAATTCAGTCTTTCGAATGAGAATCGTCCTCATCTGTAACGATATGGAATTTTTGGCGGTCAAAAACGACTTCTTCATCAATCGGTGTGCCGTTCTCCTCCTCAAGACGCTTCTCCTCAAGCTTTGACCAGTTGAACTCGATTTCTTCTTCCTCTTGTGGTACAGGTGGCGCAATCGTTAAAAGACGATTGCTTTCATACGTGCCAACCTTTTGCGGGCGCTCGTATAACGCAATACACATCATCGCTAACGCAAGCTGTGATGCTTCAATCGAACGATATTTTTTCAGCGGTCCAGCAAGTAGTGGATTTGTGACAGCGAGTGTGCCTGCTCCGACGCGTTCTCCAAGACGAAATTCATCGCGGTCACCGGTAATAAGTGATGGACGAACGATTGTGAGGCGATCGAGCTGTAAATCGATTAGCTCTTTTTCTAGCTTGCCTTTAACGCGACTGTAATAAAACGGCGAGCTTTCCTTTGCCCCCATTGCCGAGATGACGACGAAATGTGGAATGCCCTTTTTCTTTGCAAGCGATGCGATGCGCAGTGGATATTCAAAATCGACTTGCTCAAACGCTTCCTTCGATCCTGCTTTTTTCTTCGTCGTGCCTAAGCAGCAAAACAAATCGTTCGCTGGTGGCAAATCATCTTCCTCTAGCGCATCAAACGATTTGACACGCACCTCAAGCTTCGGATGCTCAAATGTAAGCTTGCGTCGTGCAATCGCAATGACTGCCACGTACTCCTCACTTTCACAAAGCTGTTCAATTAGCGTTCTCCCTGTTAAACCTGTCGCGCCAACAACAATCGCTGCACGCATCTTCATACTTCATCACCTCGTGTATAGTCGTGTAAAAAAGTGTCCTATTATTAATTATCTTTTAACTGTATCGGTTCTGTTTACAAACAATTAAACAGTGCAATGACGCAAATCAAAATTCATATGCTTTCGATAGTCAGTATGCTAAAATAGAAATGAAATCTGTTCTAAAGGAGCATTTATGTTATGGCAACTAAAAGCGACATTCAATCTCAAATTGCTGAGTTAAAAATGGATTACGTAAACTTACAAGGTGACCTTGAAAAATTAGAGTCTCTTGGGCATGCGGATTCTGTAACGAAGGCAGTCGAGCGTCTGAATAAATTAGAAGAACGTCTTGCCGAATTAAACAAACAGCTTGCGGCGCTATAGCCCTAGCTGTTTTTTCATTGAATAAATCAAAAACGGAGGCTATTATGGCAATTTTAACAGTAGAAAATTTAGGGCACTCATTCGGTGACCGCACATTATTTAAAGATGTATCGTTTCGTATTGTAGAAGGTGACCGCATCGGACTTGTTGGTGCAAACGGCGTTGGGAAATCAACAATGATGGGCATTATTACAGGGCAACAAATTCACGATACAGGGAAAGTCGAGTGGCTACCGAACACGCATTACGGCTATTTAGACCAGCACACAGTATTAACACCAGGACGCTCAATGCGTGACGTGCTACAAGATGCGTTTTTACCGCTGTACAAAAAAGAGGAAAAGCTAAACGAAATCGCAATGCAAATGGGCGAAGAAGATGCAGACCTTGAAAAATTATTAGACGAAATGGCTGAAATTCAAGATGCGCTGGATGCAGGAGATTTCTATTCACTTGATATGAAGGTGGAGGACATCGCGCGTGGTCTTGGTTTAGATGCAATCGGCTTAGATCGCGACGTTTCAGCGCTTTCTGGTGGTCAGCGTACGAAGGTTTTACTGGCGAAGCTGTTACTTGAGAAGCCAAAAGTATTATTACTAGATGAGCCGACGAACTATTTAGACGAAGAGCATATTACGTGGTTAAAAAACTACTTAAAAAATTATCCACACGCATTTTTATTAATTTCGCATGATACGGAATTTATGAACGAAGTAGTAGACGTCATCTTCCAATTAGAGTTTTCAAAAATGACGCGCTACACGGCGACGTATGAGAAGTTTTTAGAGCTTGCAGAAATTAATAAACGTCAGCACATTGACGCGTACGAAAAGCAACAAGATTTCATTAAGAAGCAAGAGGATTTTATCGCTAAAAACAAGGCTCGTTACTCAACGACAGGTCGTGCGAAATCTCGTGCGAAGCAGCTGGATCGTTTAGAGCGTATCGACCGCCCAGAAACAGCTGTTAAGCCAGAGTTTGGCTTTAAAGAAGCGCGTACACCAAGCCGCTACGTTGTTGAAGCAAAAGATTTAGTTATCGGTTACGACAAAGAAAAACCGCTTCTGCCACCACTGACGTTCGACATCGAGCGCGGCGAAAAAATCGCATTAGTCGGCATGAATGGTGTCGGGAAATCGACGTTACTAAAAACAATGCTTGGCAAAATCAAGCCGCTTGATGGTTCTGTTATTTTAGGTGACTACTTAGAGCCGTCTTACTTCGAACAAGAAGTAAAAGCAGATAAAATCACACCGATTGACGATGTATGGAATGCCTTCCCGTCAATGGAGCAAGCAGCTGTACGTGCAGCACTTGCAAAAGCTGGCTTAAAAACAGACCACATTACGCGCCCACTGAACTCGCTTTCTGGTGGTGAGCAGGCGAAAGTTCGTTTATGTAAATTAATGATGGACCCTGCGAACTGGTTAGTATTTGACGAACCAACAAACCACTTAGACGTCGATGCAAAAGCTGAACTAAAGCGTGCGATGAAAGAATTTAAAGGCACAATCGTACTCGTATCGCATGAGCCAGAGTTTTATGAAGGCTTAGCAACGAAGGTATGGAACGTGCAAGATTGGTTCACAGAAGGTCAACAATAATATGAGCAGCGATGTGCGAGGAAACTCATGCGTCGCTGCTTTTTTGTCGCTTATGTTTCAACTTTACTGAAAAAAGGAATGAAGAAATCGAGTCGTAAAATATTTAGTGAAACTTTTCACGACCTTCATACGTAGAATACAGTAGAAAACAAAAACAGGCGCGAAAATGTACGTTTTTCCTTTACAAAGTTTACAAAACTGTAAGATATAAAGCATTGATTCAAAACTATCTTAGTGGTAAGATAAATATACATAAAATAGTAGAAAGCGGGGAATGAAGAATGACCGTTACAATTTATACACAGGCTAGTTGCTCTTCATCCAGAAAAGCAATTAAATGGTTGAAAGAAAACAATATCGAATATACAGAAAAACGTATTACATCACAGCTATTATCGTTAGCTGAATTCAAAGAAGTGTTAAGCATGACTGAGGATGGTACGGACGAAATCATTGCAACAAATTCAAACGACTTTAAAAACTTACAAATTGATATCGATCAGCTGTCAATTCAAGAACTATATACATTAATTCAACAATATCCGCGTATGCTGCGCAGCCCAATCTTAATTGATTCAAAGCGTATTCAAGTGGGCTATAACGAAATGGATATTCGTCGTTTCATCCCGCGTAAAGTGCGTGCATTTGAACTAAATGCGATGCAAAAGCTTGCGATGGACGTATAATCCACACAACGCTTATCGTTTAGTCGATAAGCGTTGTTTTTTTTAACATGTTTATTTTATACTTAGCAAAGAACCACGACCGTTTCGGGAGATGAAAACAATGGATCAACACAAACAACAATCATTATCTGCCCTTTTCAATACTGTTGCTTCATTAGAACGTAAATTAATGAACGAATGGAATCATCATAATGAGCTAGGTATTTCAAAATCACATATTTTATTGCTGCAATATTTAGCCACAGAAGGTCCAAAGCGTCCATCTGCTATTGCGGAGCACCTGCAAGTGACAACAGGTGGGGTTACGGTGCTAACGACGAAGCTCATTAAAGCCGGATTTATTGAGCGCAAACAAAACGAACTCGATCGTCGTGCCGCGTTCATTCACATTACCGACGAAGGGCTCGAAATGCTCGAAATTTCCAAGCTGCATATTGATACGTTTTTTGATAATTTATTTGGCATGCTATCGACTGAAGAAATCGATACGCTACGTACCATTTTTAATAAATGCTTACTCATTGATACAGCAAAAAAAAAGTAAGGAGCGCAAGTTGCACTCCTTACTTTTTTGTATTCGCTATTATGCTGTTTTCGCAAGTCGGCTGCGCAACACAACAGGAATCGTTATGCTGGCATGATTGTTTCAGCAATGCCGCGGTCTGATAGTAACATTTCCTTCAGACGCGCCTTCGCACGGAATAAGCGCGACTTCACTGTGCCAATGGATACTTTCATTAAATTTGAAATTTCCGCTAATGAATATTGATCCACATAGAAATACCATAATGTTTTTTTGTAAATCGTATCAAGCTCGTTTACTTTCGTTTGCACGAGCGCCGAAATAACCTCTTGCTCCACTTTTTCCTCTGTCGTTGGCTCATTGTTTGCGACTAAATCAAGCACTGGCACATCAAGCGCTTCTGGCTGATGCATCATGTATTTGCTGCGGCGCACGTTTTTACGGTAGCGGTCGCGGAATGTGTTCATCGTAATCGTAGTCAGCCACGCTTTAATGTGATCCACGCTCTCTACGTACGATTCATAGCGCACAACCTTCACCCACACCTCCTGCATTAAATCCTCCGCTTCGACTGTGTTACGCGTCAGCTTTAAGCATAAATGATATATGTATCGGTTGTACTCCTCATAAATTGTTTCTAACATGTCGTCTCCCCCGTTCTTTCGTTTGTTGTTACATTTAGTATCGCAAAGTCTGACCTTACAACCTATCGAATGGGCTTTCATATTTCTTACAATGTTGTAATAATGGGAACTTTTTTGTGTAAGGTGATTTACTTCCGAAACCGAAGTATTTTTTGCTATGCTATACTCGATGTACGACAATTGAAGGAGGACAAATCATGTCTCAACTACAAAAGCTCGATGCGTATTTTACAGCGCACCGCGAAGAGCATTTAGAAGAACTAAACGAATTTTTACGCATTCCAAGCATTAGTGCGCTATCTGAACATAAGGACGATATGTACGAAGCGGCACAATGGCTTGCAAACAAACTAACGGACTTAACTATCGAAAACGTGTCGATTGACGAAACAGGTGGACACCCTGTCGTGTACGGCGAGTGGCTACATGCAGAAGGTGCGCCGACTGTGTTGTTTTATGGGCATTACGATGTGCAACCTGTTGACCCACTAAATCTTTGGGAAACACCACCGTTTGAGCCAACGATTCGCGACAATAAATTGTTTGCGCGTGGTGCTTCAGACGATAAAGGGCAAGTGTTCATGCATTTAAAAACGATTGAAGCGTTATTTGCACTTGATGGCACGCTTCCTGTGAACGTGAAGTTTTTAATCGAAGGCGAAGAAGAAATCGGCAGCGCAAACTTACCTGCTTATGTCGAGGCGAATAAAGAAAAGCTTGCGGCAGATTTAATTTTAATTTCCGATACGGGGCTGTACGCACCTGGTAAGCCTGCTGTATGCTACGGGCTGCGCGGCTTAGCGGGCGTTCAAATTGATGTGCGCGGTGCAAAAGGTGACTTACATTCGGGGCTGTACGGTGGCGGTGTACAAAATGCCATTCATGCACTTGCAGAGGTGTTAGCATCATTCCGCGACGAGCATGGCACAATTCAAGTAGACGGATTTTATGACAATGTACGACCATTATCTGACGAGGAGCGACAAGCGTATCGCGATTTAAACTTCGATGAGGACGCGCTAAAGGAAGAGGTTGGCGTGAAGGAATTGTTCGGTGAGGTGGGCTATTCGTACTTAGAGCAAACGTGGGCGCGTCCGACACTAGAAGTAAACGGTGTGTTCGGTGGCTTCTCAGGCGAGGGCATTAAAACGGTGTTACCGGCAGAAGCGGGTGCGAAAATTACATGTCGCTTAGTGCCTGACCAAGACCCCGATGAAATTGTTGCGAAATTAAAGGCACATGTCGAGAAGCATAAGCCAGCTGGTGTGGACATTACGATTTCGGAGTTCGATAAAGGACCTGCGTACATTACACCGTTTGACCACCCTGTTATTCAAGCGGCTGGTCGTTCGTATGAGCGCGTCTATGAAGTGCCGACTGCGTTCATTCGCGGTGGCGGCTCGATTCCAATCGTCGCGGCGTTTGACCAAATTTTAAACTTGCCAGTCGTGCTGATGGGCTTCGGCTTAAATAACGAAAACTTCCACGCACCGAATGAGCATTTCCATTTAGAGAATTTCGATAAAGGGCTTCGCGTGCTAGGCGATTATTTATACGAGGTTGCGACGCTGTAAACTGTATAGAAATGAAAGAGGATGTCCAAACGTCAAATCGCCGTTTGGACATCCTTTTTACGTTCATCGCTTAATATGCCTGAAACACTTCTGCACTATCAATGCCTGCTGGTCTGTCAATATTCACCGGCTCATTGATGTTTACAAATGTCATCGACGACTCATGCTTTAACACCCCTGTAGCAGTCGTCGCATTCATCGTAATGGCTAGCTGCTGTAGCACTGGCTTATCACCTTTTGCAATCGTAAATGCAATCGTGTTGTCGATGTCGCTAAACGGTGCAAGGACGCTGTAATCATCTTTTTGCAGCAGCTTTTTCACAATCGGTGCGGCTTCCTCACTTGATAACGTTAATACGTACGTCGCCGCTTCCGCTGTTTGTGAAACAGTCGTTAAACGATTCGCGCTTTGTTCAAAATGACTAAGCAGCATATCAATCGACTCGATATAAAAGCCAACTGCGACTTGCTCCTTCATCGTCGTCGGATCGGTGCGATACCACATCGTCCCTTCGTTAAAGTATGCGGCGTACTCATCAGATAATTCCTCATACGCTGTAATTTTTTCGTTTTCACGTAAATCATTCGTCTCTTGAATGTAATCGCCACTCATTAGGCGTTTTTGCACGTCACCATTTTGAGACGTTACCGTTGCGCCGAGCGTTACAAATTGCGTCATCGGATGCCCCATTTCCTCCCACTGCATTTCCTCACTCACTGCTAGCTGTCCAACGTATGATGTAATGTTTGGCGTACTCATTTGCGCAACCATATCGACGTAATGCTTACCTGCATCCGTTGTCGTAGCTTGCTCCTCAAATTGAAGCGGCTTTGTTACTTCCTGCTGTGCTTCTGCTTGCTGCTCAGTCGGTACCTCAATGACGATATCCGTCGGTGTCTCCTCGGTTACAGCCGCTTCCTCCTCGGCCGTTTTCGTTACCGCTTCGTCATTCTCGACTTTCGTTTCCTCCGTACAGCCAGCTAATAGCAATAACGGCAATGCGAGTGCTAAACGCTTCATCCAAATCCCCCTTAAATGTGCTTTTCTCTCAGTATAACGTAAATAATTACAGCGGCTATACATAGATTTTACGTGAAACGGGAATAGTGATACGTGAACGATTACATATTTGACGACGGAGGGGAATTGCGATGACAAGCTCAAAGCAAATTATTGATGTGACGGAAAAGTACGGAGCAAACAATTATCATCCACTACCAATTGTTATTAGTGAAGCTGAAGGTATTTGGGTGAAAAGTCCAGAAGGCAAAAAATATATGGATATGCTGTCAGCGTATTCAGCAGTCAACCAAGGGCATCGTCACCCGAAAATTATCGAGGCGTTAAAGACACAAGCTGACCGCGTTACGTTAACGTCGCGTGCGTTTCATAGCGACCAGCTCGGCCCGTGGTACGAAAAAGTCGCACGGCTTACGAATAAACGTATGGTGTTGCCGATGAATACGGGCGCAGAGGCAGTCGAATCCGCGATTAAAGCGTCACGTCGTTGGGGTTACGACGTAAAAGGCATCGAGGAAAATAAAGCACATATTATCGGCTGCGAAGGAAATTTTCACGGGCGAACGATGGCGGCTGTGTCACTTTCGTCTGAAGCGGCATATAAGCGCGGCTTTGAACCGATGCTGCCTGGCTTTTCGCTCATTCCGTACGGTGACATTGACGCGTTAAAGGACGCCATTACGCCAAACACAGTCGCATTTTTAGTCGAGCCGATTCAAGGCGAAGCAGGTATTATCGTGCCGTCCGATACATTTTTACAACAAGCAGAGGCGCTCTGTCGTGAACATGACGTGTTGTTCATGCTTGACGAAATTCAAACTGGCTTAGCGCGGACTGGTAAAATGTTTGCGTACGAATGGGCAGGTGTGACGCCGGACGTGCTCATTTTAGGCAAAGCACTCGGTGGCGGCGTGTTTCCGATCTCATGCATCGCTGCGAATGAAGACATTTTAGGTGTCTTTAATCCTGGCTCACACGGCTCGACGTTCGGTGGAAATCCGCTCGCATGTGCCGTGTCGATTGCAGCGATTGACGTCTTACTCGATGAACAGCTAGCGGCACGATCACTGGAGCTCGGCACGTATTTTAAAGAGCAGCTACTTGCCATCGACAGCCCGCTCATTCATGAGGTACGCGGTCGCGGCTTATTTATCGGCGTCGAACTCACAACTGCTGCACGGCCATATTGTGAAGCGTTAATGGAGCGCGGGCTACTATGTAAGGAAACGCATGACACAGTCATTCGCTTTGCCCCACCGCTCATTATCGAAAAACCCGATTTAGATTGGGCGATTGCACAAATTCGTGATGTATTGTTGTAAATGTATATATTTTCGGCCGTCATGCTACCCAAACATGACGGCATATTTTTTTGTAACTTTTTAGTCGAAACGCATAATATTCCGCCCATTTCCGACGAATTTTTGATACAATTCAAGATAGAATATAACGGTAATAGGTCTGTTAATTAGCCATTTGTATACAGTGAAATCCATATTTCCCAGCAACCAAGCTGAAATAAATACTGTATATGACTGGCAAGGAGCACACGGCGAGACTCCTTGGGGAACAGCTCGTGACTCAAGACCCCGTAAGTCGCGACGTAGGAGCGACGCGGAGGCTTGAGCCGAGCCCCAGGAAAGCGAGCCGCATTACGCTCCTGCTAATTGACAAACTAATCAACGCATTTTATAGGAAAGGATGTTCGTGATTGCAACACGTTGAAAAAGAAATTGTCGAACCCGTCGTTTTATGTGATCGAAAAGGAAAATTAAACCCAGCGGCAATTGGCTATGCGAAAAAGCCGCTCATTCAATGTAATTTAACAGGGCATTTTATGCGAAAAAAGAAGTGGAACTATTGGTGTGTGTACGGTGACGAGCTCATGTTTTCCGCTACGATTAGCCACCTCGATTACGCCGCGGTGTGCTTCGTCTACATTTTTGAATACGAAACACAGCGCTATTTTGAAAAAACCATTACGATTCCGCTTGGCACAGCGGTCAAAATGTCAAACAACGTATATGAAACGGTATCTTTCCGCTCACACGACATGACGATCCAATTTCGTTATCAGGCGAACGCGACATACATTGATGTGCATATCGCCAATTTCGACAACGAAGTATTAGACGTGAAGCTACAAGTCGAGCATCCGATCAATGATGATTCGTTAAACGTCATCATTCCGTGGGATCGACAAACGTTTCAATTTACAGCGAAGCATCATACGTTGCCGACGACTGGCTTTGTCAAAATCGGCTCGCGCACGTTTGAGTTTTTCGCCGACGAAAGCTTTGCGGTGCTTGATTATGGGCGTGGTGTTTGGCCGCGCAAGGCGACGTGGAATTGGGGCATGGCGTCACAGCGGCTCGGTCGTCGTCGCATCGGCTTAAACTTTGGCGGGCAATGGACGGACGGCACGGGCATGACCGAAAATGCGGTGTTCGTAAACGGCAAAATGCATAAAATTTCGGAGGACGTGCAGTTTTTATACGACCGCAGCAACTTCATGCAGCGCTGGACGATTGAAACGAAATTTTCAAACCGCGTGCAGCTAACGTTTGAGCCGTTTTTCGAGCGCATTGCTACGACGGACGTAAAGCTAGTGAAATCTGAAGTGCATCAGCTGATCGGCTATTATACCGGTCGCGTGCAGCTCGATAACGATACGTGGCTTCATATTCCGCAAATGCTCGGCTGCATCGAGGAACACATCGCGAAATGGTAAAAAAAGAGTGCTACATGTCGCGACATGTAGCACTCTTTCTCATTAACGCTCTTCTTTTAAAATACGCTCTGTTTCTGTAAACTCCGCTTCGATTTCTTCGTTGCGCTTGTACGTTATTAAACTTACAACAACCGCCACGATTAACCCTAGCACGAAGCCTGGTACGATTTCATAAAGCATCGATGACAGTGAATCAATCGTGCCCCATACGAACGCAACAACCGCACCGGTTACCATACCTGCAAGCGCACCGTAGTTCGTTAGCTTGCGCCAGTAAAGTGATAATAAAATAACCGGACCGAACGCAGCACCGAAGCCCGCCCACGCAAAGCCTACTAAATCTAAAATCGAGCTATTCGGATTCCATGCAACAACTGCCGCAACAATCGCCACAACCAATACTGCCATACGCCCACTAAACACGTAATGCGCATCGGTCGCATCTTTTTTCACAAGCTCTTTATAAATATCTTCAATAAGCGCTGAAGACGTTACGATTAATTGAGACGAAATTGTACTCATCACCGCTGCTAAAATGGCCGCTAGCACAATGCCCGCAATGAACGGATGGAAAATAATTTGTCCAAGGACGATAAATACCGTCTCGCTATCGTCTAATGCAATGCCTTGCTGTTGGAAGTACGCTACCCCAACAAGCGCTGTTACGATGGCACCAAGCAAGCTGAAAATCATCCAGCCAATGCCGATGCGACGCGCACTTTTCGTTTCCTTCACCGAGCTAATCGCCATGAAGCGCACGATAATATGCGGCTGACCGAAATAGCCTAGCCCCCAAGCAACAGACGAAATAATCGCTGCCGCTGAAGCTGTCGCTGGCAATAAGCTTAAATGCTCTGGATTCACGAGCTTAATTGACTCAATCGTCTCGCCAATACCACCCGTTAAGAAAATCCCAAACGCTGGTACTGCGATTAACGCCGTCACCATAATTAATCCTTGTAAAAAGTCCGTGTAACTTACCGCTAAGAAGCCACCGAATAACGTGTAGCCTACTACGACAAGCGATACGACGATTAAACCGACGTGGTAATCAAAGCCAAATGAGCTTTCGAAAAACTTACCGCCCGATACCATCCCCGATGATACGTAAAACGTAAAGAATACTAAAATAATAATACCGGAAGCAATACGTAACAGTTTTGTATTGTCACGTAGTCGGTTATCTAAATAACTCGGAATCGTAATCGAATCTTTCGTTACTTGTGTATACACGCGCAGTCGCGGTGCTACAAACATCCAGTTTAAATACGCACCGATTGTTAAACCGATCGCAATCCATGCTTCCACCATACCTGATACATAAATCGCACCTGGCAAGCCCATTAATAGCCAGCCAGACATGTCCGCTGCCCCAGCACTTAATGCCGTTACCGCAGGACCAAGACCGCGCCCACCTAACATGTAATCTGTTAAGTTCGTCGTCTTCTTATACGCGTACCAACCAATCCAAATCATCGTCAGCATGTACAAAATAATGGCGAGCAATTGGAAGCTGTAATCGTTCATGTGCAGTCCCTCCTAAGTTGTCATTTCTAATTAAGCTTTCATTATATTGATATATTACTTCTTCGACAATCTGCCTAAAATGAATGCACCTGCCCCTACTGCAAGCAGCGTCTTCGTTTTCTTCGTTAACAGCTGATTCGTTACGAGCGCAACGTTTTGCGGACGTTCTGCTAGGCGACGCATAAAGTAGCCGTACCAATCATTCCCAAATGGCAAATACGTGCAAAAATTGTAGCCCTCTGCTGCCAACTGTAATTGCATCTCTTTTCGGAAGCCGTACAGCATTTGAAACTCGAACTTATCTTTTGGAATGTCGTGCTGTGCAACGAACTGCTTCACATGCTCGATTACATTATGGTCGTGCGTCGCAATCGATGTAAATTTGCCGTGCAATAAATGGTATTCGATGAGCTTCACGTAATTTTGATCGATGTCTAGCTTCGATTCGTATGCCACGTCCGTTGATTCTTTGTATGCACCTTTTACGATGCGCAGTCGCACGTCCTTGTACTTCTCCAAATTGTCCATCGCCTCAAAGAAATACGCTTGAATGACCGTGCCGACATTATCAAATTCATCTAGCAGTCGCTCCATAAACGTAAATGACGAGTGCAGCCGCGCGTAATTTTCCATATCGAAGTTTACGAAAATGCCGTATACGTGTGCTGCTTTCACAATATCGTACAAATTGTCGTAACAAAACGCTTCGTCAATATCTTGCCCAAGCTGCGACGGCTTCAGCGAAATATGCGCATCGACTCCTTCTGTATGAATGCGCTCGATCACTTGCAAAATATTGTCCTTCGCCTGCAATGCGTGCTCTTTGTCATATACAAATTCCCCTAAGTTATCGACCGTACATGAAATCCCTTGTGCGTTTAACGCTTTAATGCTCGCCATCACTTCATCAATGTTCGTGCCAGCGACGACACTTTGCGCACCGAGTCGCAACCCGTACTTTTGCGCCGCGCTGTTTAATGCTTCATTTTCCGATAAATATAAAAATACATCCTTTAAGCTCATAAAATCTCCTCCAAGCAGTATTTTTCATTGTTGTTACTCGGAGTATAATACAAAAAATTGAAAACGCAAAGAAATTTTTACACGTATAAACGCGCGAAATGAACGACAAAACGAGCAAAATCAACGTTTATTGCATGAAAAACTTTTTTCTGCGTCACGAAAATTTTGGCGACTCGAACACAAGTGCAATCATTTTTTGCACTACTAAACAAAAAAATCATTCGAAACAATATCGTCTCGAATGATTCATCTAGTTACTTCCGCTTTAAACGGTATTGTAAGCCTTGTCGGTGAAGCCCAAGCGTCTTCGCAGTTTGTGAAATGTTGCCGTTATGCAATGCGAGCGCGTGCGAAATGTAATATTCCTCAACCTCGCGCATATATTCATCAAGCGGGCGCAAATCTTGCTTTTCACGGAACGTAAATAAATCGCTTTGCGTGCCGTCTTCTTCCTTCACCTTCCACTTGAAATACGCCGGCAGCATCGCCACTTCAACGACTTCCTCATTCGTCAGCAACGCACAAATGTCATCAAGCAGCACTTCTAGCTCCTTTAAGTTGCCCGGCCAATCGTACGTCATAAATAGCTGTTCGACGTTTGGCGCAAGCTTTTGCACTTTCACGCCAAAGTTTCGGCGGCGTCGCTCAAAGTAGTCGTTCACAAACGGCATAATGTCCTCGCGTCGTGTGCGCAGTGCCGGCACGTGAATCGTTAAATTCGAAAATAAATAATATAAGTTTTTCGATAGCTTGCCTGCTGCGATTAAGTCGATCGGGTCGGTGCCAATACTTGCGATGAACACATGTCCACGATCCGCATGCTCGGTTAACATCGATAAAATTTTCTCCTGCGCTGGCATCGATAAAAACTCAATGCGCTCGGCAAAAAATGTGTAGTTGCTTGATTCAGCAATATATTTTTCAATTTGCTGAATGAGCGTCTGTTCGTTGCGGCGACAAAGCAGCGTAATGAATCGCTCGTTTTGCTCCGCTAGCTCATGGTGAATGCCCTCTGCAATCATATCCTTCCCCGTGCCCGACTCGCCAACGAGCATAACCGGAATGCGACCGATTGCGGCAATTTTTGCTTGCTGAATAACTTGCTGCATCGCCTTTGATACGGCCGTAATAATGTCGAACGTAAGCGGCGCACCGTAGCGACTAAGCGGCTGATCCATTAAAAATTCCTGCTGCGTAATGTCGCGCGCAAATTGCACACCGAGTACTTCACCAGACGATAGCGTAAACGGACGATAATCGCTCATGATCGTCACTTCCTCGCCGTTTTTATTCCAAAACGTTTGCTTCTGATGCAGCACCGGCTCGTTCGTCGCAATGACTTGATGCAGTAGCTGCTGCCCTAAGTCAACGTCAAGCAGCTCCGTAATGATGCGGCGCTCGATTTCTTGCTTCGACACGCCTGTAATGTCACTCATTTTATTATTGTATAAAACGACGCGACCGCTGCCGTCAATCGCGCAAATGCCCGTCGTAATATGTTGCTCCATAAATTGATATAGCTCGATGTACTGTTGTAATTGCATGGTTAACTCTCCTTATCCGCCTTATTTTATCACGTTTTACGAGCCTTTCCTGTCGAAAATTCAAATTTCCCGTCACATAACGATTGATTTATGCAATTATATAATGCACAATAGATTTAAATAAAGCGTGAACACGCAAAATAATTTTGCATACTTGAGGAGGTATTTTACATGATGAATTATCAGCACGAGCCTTTCAAAGATTTCTCACTCGAACAAAACCGTCAAGCTTACACGGACGCCTTAGCACTTGTTGAATCGTATTTAGGTCAAGACTACCCGCTCATCATCGGCGGCGAGCGCATTACGACTGACGACAAAATTGAATCGTACAATCCAGCGAACCATTCACAGCTAGTCGGTCGCGTGTCAAAAGCAACGAAGGAACATGCCCAGCAAGCGATGCAAATTGCGGACGCTACGTTTAAAACATGGAAAAAAATAAAACCCGAATCACGCGCAGACGTGTTATTTAAAGCAGCGGCGATCATTCGTCGACGTCACTTTGAATTTAGCGCATTGCTCACAAAAGAGGCAGGCAAAACATGGGTAGAAGCAGACGTTGAAACAGCGGAGTGCATCGACTTTTTAGAATATTATGGACGACAAATGCTCGAGATGAAGGACGGTCGCCCGGTCGCAAGCCGAAAAGATGAGTTTAATCGCTACGACTATATCCCACTTGGTGTCGGCGTCGTCATCTCACCGTGGAACTTCCCGTTTGCGATTATGGGTGGCACAACCGCAGCGGCACTCGTAACAGGTAATACCGTATTACTGAAGCCCGCTTCGACAACGCCAGTCATTGCGTATAAGTTTATGGAAGTGCTTGAGGAAGCCGGATTACCTGCAGGTGTTGTCAACTTCATTCCCGGTGGCGGCGGCGAAATCGGTGACTATTTAGTTGACCATCACCGCACGCGCTTCATCAGCTTCACCGGCTCACGCGACGTCGGCTTACGCATTAATAAACGCGCGTCGGTACTCAATGAAGAGCAAATTTGGCTAAAGCGCATTATTGCGGAAATGGGCGGAAAAGATACAATCGTTGTTGACGCTGAGGCAGATTTAGAGCTTGCGGCACAATCAATTGTGAAGTCGGCATTTGGCTTCTCGGGACAAAAATGCTCGGCTTGCTCACGCGCGGTTATCGTTGCGGACGTATATGATGACGTTGTCGCGCGTGTGACGGAGCTAACGAACGCATTGACGGTCGGCTCACCAGAGGACGTCAACAATTTTGTCGGCTCCGTAATTGATGCAGCAGCGTACAAAAAAATTACGGAATACATTGAAATCGGGAAAGGCGAAGGAAAGCTCGTTGCAGGTGGCACAGCAGATGATTCGACTGGCTACTTCGTGAACCCGACTGTTTTCGTCGACGTTGCACCCGATGCACGCATTATGAAAGAGGAAATTTTCGGACCGGTACTCGCAATCGCAAAAGCTGCAACGTTTGAAGAAGCAATCGATATCGCGAACAATACAGAGTACGGCTTAACAGGTGCGGTCATTACGAAAAACCGTGCGCATCAAGAATATGCACGCGAGGAATTCCACGTCGGCAACTTGTACTTTAACCGTGGCTGTACGGGCGCAATCGTCGGCTATCAACCATTTGGTGGCTTCAACATGTCCGGCACTGACTCAAAAGCAGGCGGACCGGATTACTTAACGCTGCACATGCAGGCGAAAACGACGTCTGAAATGTATTAACGAACAAAACCGAAAGCATTTCGCTGATGCGAGCCGCTTTCGGTTTTGTTTAGTTTAAAAGAAAAATAATCGCCACAATAATAATCGCTAACACTGGTGGTGATGTGAAAAACTTCTTCATCGTTCGTCAAATCCTTTCGTGCAAATGTCCTCTATTTCTATTATACAAGGCATTGATCATCGGAAAAAGGAATCCTTCCCCTTCACGCACGACAATAAAAAATAACGTAGAAAATTGTTCATTTTCTACGCCCTATTTTCATAAACTAGCATCTAGATTGATGAACGTATAATTAACGTTGTTTATAACCAACTAATTCCCACACTGTCTCAGCATTAATAATTCGTTTAATTAAACCGTAGCCTTCTTTAAAATAAAGCTCTTCCGTATAATCAGATTCCTCATAATGATACGACAATTTCGTTACACCTTTAATTGTTAGCTTACTCGTTTTCACTTCTTGATTAAATGCTGCTTTTACGACATGTGAAGAATCATATTCAATGCCACCAAGCACTTCCACTTTCGTAACAGATTTCGGTGTTTCCGAAACATTTCGTAAATCGACGTTGAAATATTCAATTGTCCCTTCAATTAAACCTGATGAAATATATGTTTTACCAAAACCAATGTAAATAGGGTCGGTGTCTTCTGTACCTTTTGTTGCACCGTATCCATTTTTATCATATTGTATAAAAATATTTTCCATTCCTCCGTCAAAATTTGCACGGTAATTAGCAGAAGAAATTTTTGTCGGTGCGAAATCTAAATTTGATGTAATTTGCTTCGGTGCTGTAAAACTTGGCTCTTTGCCGTAAAGTACACGATATACGAACGTCGCAAATTGTACTTTCGTTACATGCTGATTCGGTCTGAACGTACCATCTTCAAAGCCTGTTGTTAACCCTTTTGAAATAAGCGCCCCAACATACGCATTGTTCGCATCAGTTAACGGTACATCTTTGAATGCTGTCGTTTGCTGTGGTGTTAGCTTTAATAAGTTCGTTAACACTTTAGCTACGTGCGCACGTTTCACGATACCATCTGGATTAAAGTTTCCTTCATTACCATCTACAATACCCGCTCGGTACAATGCTTGAATTGCCTCGTAATGCTCATGATTTTTTGGAACATCTGCAAATTCAGTAGCTGGTCGTTGCTCATACAATTTATATGCACGTGCCAATGCATCTGCCATTTCTGCTCGAGTCATTCCTGTTGATGGTAAAAAATAATCCCCATCATCAATAATATTTGCTGAAACAAGCTTTTGTAGCACGTAGTTTTGACGTTCATCTTTTACATCTTTAAACACTTGTGCTTCTACAACTGCTTGTTGAGATAGCACTAACGCTCCTGCCAATGCAGTAGCCATTAACCACTTTTTCATCGCCAATTCCCCCTTGTTTGACTCCTCACTTTAAATAGCAAAAAGCCTTTATTCCACTATAAATGATTAATCTTCATAAATATACATTTATTGGGTCGAAAAATACGTTGGTTCATCACCGCGAGCTAGGATTGACTCATAAAGGTTGCTTGAAACGAGAGGCGGACTCCAGCGGGAAAAGCGCGAGCCTCGAAACCCCGCAGTCGTGAGGCACGAATGACGAGGAGGCTTGAGGAAGGTGATAAACGCCACGTCCATGTGGCATCACCTTCATGACAAACATCGTGTTCGCCTCCGCGCCCGCGGAAAGCCTGCCTCGACGTGGAAAGCAACCGAAAGTTATGATGAGCCAACATGTTATTTGAAATGAAAATGGAATTACAAAATGTGAAAACAAAAAATCCCCTAGCCTATTTGCTAAGGGATCTGCATATGTTAATTATTTTGTGTAAGAAAGAATCGCTGTTTCGTTCATTGCTTTTAACGCTTGTGTTGCTTCGTTTTTCTCCGCATATTCAAACATACGTACGTTATGGTTATCCTCGAAAATTGTAATTACCCACATAGTTCATTCTCCTCTTTGCGTTTCGTTTTTTTGTCGTTCGGCTGCTATTGGTCGTTCGATTATTTCGTATAAGAAAGAATCGCTGTTTGGTTAAAACCTTTTAATGCTTGTGTCGCTTCGTTTTTCTCCGCGTATTCAAACATGCGTACGTTATGGTTATCCTCGAAAATTGTAATTACCCACATAGTTCATTCTCCTCTTTGTGTTCGGTTTTGTGTCAGTTGGCGGCGGCTGTTTTATTGGTCGTTCGATTATTTTGTATAAGAAAGGATTGCTGTTTGGCTGAAACCTTTTAATGCTTGTGTCGCTTCATTTTTCTCTGCGTATTCAAACATGCGTACGTTAAAGTTGTTTTCAAAAATTGTAATTACCCACATAATTTATTCTCCTCTTTGTGTAAAGCTGTATTAGTTTTTTATATTAAGTGACTGAGTTGTATTATTTTGTGTAAGAAAGGATTGCTGTTTGGCTGAATGATTTTAATGCTTGAGTTGCCTCGTTTTTTTCTGCATATTCAAACATGCGTACGTTAAATTGATCTTCGAAAACTGTGATTACCCACATAATTCATTCTCCTCTTTATATGAAACTGTATTATTACAGAAGCTGTTTTTCTGTTTTTTTCTTGTTACTGTTATACCACAGTATACGCTCATTTTTTTAAAAAGAAAGTGGTTTGCTCACACTTTCACAATTCGTTCAAAAACAGCGCGAATTTTGAGACAACTTTATGAACGTGTATTCTTTTAGCTCGTTTAAACCGTTTTCTTCACAATGTGCAAAATTTTTATGAAAACGTTCTCAAATATTATTCGCAAGTATGCACTATTTTTCACGTAAAATTATGATAGGATATACATCTGTCACTTTTTTCGACAGTTGATTAACAATTACTTTCACAGTTCAACAAGCGTGTTGATTAGCCAACTAATAGGCATGAGCGTATTGCGGCTCGCTTTCCTGGGGCATGGCTTGAGCCTGTAGTCTCAAGCTCATGCTATTCCCCAAGGAGTCTCGCCGCACGCTCACTGCCACTGATATACAGCATTTTTTCAGCTTAGTTGCTAAAAATCATGGATTGCACTTTATAAAAACGGCTAATCAACAGACTTGGTAGTTCAATTCATATTTTCATCATTAAATATGAGTAACAGGATTGCTCGACACGATGCCTATAAGTAATCAATAATTTCGATAGCACAGAACATTACTCGAAACACGAGGCAAACTCCAGTGGAAAGCAACGCCACATTATAGTGAATAGTCACTTTTTTTCGAAACGGAGGGATTTTTTATGCAGCACGAAGATTTTCAATCGGAGCAGCTTTATTTGCACAACGCACGACAATATATGGAGGAAATTTTGCGCGACTCTGCACGCGACTTAAAAACAGCGCAGGATAACATTCGTACATCGCTCGCTGACTTGGACTATTTAGATTCGAGTTTGAGCTATTTGAACATTTTGGCGAACGCGCGCTTTTTCGAAATGGCACAAACGCAGCAAGATAGTTTACTTGCCGTCAAAAACAGACCATACTTTGCGCGCATCGACTTTCAGCGCGACGGAGCGACAGAAACAGAACAGCTATACATCGGCAAAACGTCGCTGTTTCACCGTGATACGCACGAACCGATCATCGTTGACTGGCGCTCACCTGTTGCGAACGTTTATTACGACGGGCGACTCGGGCATCTTTCATACGATGTGCGCGGTGAGGAATATCGCGGCGAGCTGCATAAAAAGCGCCAATATAAAATTGAACAAGGCGAGCTGCTCGACATTCGCGACGTTGACTTAACGACGACCGACGAATTATTACAGGAGGCACTCGCTGGCAAAGCGGACGTGCGATTAACGGAAATTGTATCGACCATTCAAAAGGAACAAAACGACATTATGCGTGCGCACTTAAAGCAGCCGATCATCGTGCAAGGTGCGGCGGGCTCTGGGAAAACAACGATTGCACTGCATCGCATTTCGTATTTTCTCTATACAATGGGCGAGCATTTCAACGCGAAAGATTTAATGATTTTAACGCCGAGCAAGCTGTTTACAAACTACATTGCGGACGTGCTGCCAGATTTAGGTGTCGGCAACATTCGCCAAACGACGTATAGCGACTACGTGAAAGATGCGCTGAAGCTCAAAGTGAAGCTTGCCCCAGACAATATGTGGCTCGAGCAATTAATAGAAGAAAAGCCGCAACCATACGAGTGGCTCATTGCGCTAAAAGGCTCGCTGCAATTTCAACAGCTGCTCGATCGCTACGTAGCGCGACTAGAGCATGACATGACGGCGCAGTTTGACGACGTGTTTTTAGAAAAGTATCGCATCGTGAAAAAGGCACGACTACAAAAGCTGTTCGCTGAGGAGTTTGCGTACTTGCCGATTGAGAAGCGACTTGCCCGCATTAAAAAGGTGCTGCAAGCCGACGTGAAGCGAAAAGAAAAAGCGGTTTATGATGCGTTGTCACAGCGCTATGAAGATACGCTCGATAAAATTTTAAACGGTATTCGTGACAAGGAAAAACGCCGCCGCCTCATTTTCCAATATACAGATGAGCGCGATGCACGACTGCCACAAATAAAGGAAGAAGCGCGTACGAAAACGTCTACGTACATGCACCGCTTCAAAAAAGTAAACGTCAAGGCTATGTACCGCGAGTTGCTGGCGGATCCGATGCTGCTTGCCGAGCTTGCGTACGACTGGACGTTTGAGCAGCAATCGCAGTTTTTAGCATTTCACAAAAAGGAACAATGGCATGCCGATGATTTGGCGGCACTGTACTATTTAACCGCTCGCATGAAAGGCATTGATGAAGCGCATAAAGTAAAAGTTGTCTTTATCGACGAGGTGCAAGACTACAGCATCATGCAGCTTGTCGCACTACAGACGGGACTTGAAACGGATATGTTTACAATGGTCGGCGATTTAGCACAAGGGATTCATAGCTACCGCTCGCTAAACAATTGGCAAGACGTACAACAGCTATTCCCGCGAGCGACGTATACGACATTGCAAAAAAGCTACCGTACGACGATTGATATTATGCATGTCGCAAACGATGTGCTATCGAAAATGGACGATGACTTGCCGCTAGTCGAACCAGTTGTGCGCCGCGGTGAAAAACCTCGATTCATCGCGCGGGACACATTTGACGCTCATACCATTGTCGACGAAATTACGCGCATGCGACAACATGGCTTCCGTTCAATTGCGCTCATTTGTAAATCGACGAGCGATGCGGTCGACTATGCCGAACGTTTACGTGACGTACTCGATGTACAGTTGCTGACGACCGATTCCGAGTTGGACCAGCAAAAGCTACTCATCGTGCCGAGCCATTTAGCAAAAGGGCTTGAGTTTGATGCGGTCATCGTGACAGCGCTTGACGTGCCGTTTTATGATCGTCCGCTCGACCGCAAATTGCTGTACGTTGCATTAACGCGCGCGATGCATAGGTTGACGTTGATCGGCACATCGACCGACGCCTTTTTATTAAATGATGCGACGCTTGTGGATAAAGTATAAAAAAACGTAGTGCGGCAATGCTGCCCACTACGTTTTTTATTATTTTGCATACGGATTAAATTCGTTCGTATAAATATCGCCAATATCGACCGCATCTTCTTTAATCATGCCGTCTTCCTCTAGCGTTTTTAGCCATACCGAGAAATCTTCATCTGTTAATAAGCCGCCTTGTGCTGATACACCTGGGGATTGGAAGAAGCGCGTATTTTCAACC
>JAXJTE010000065.1:0-4880 GCA_036309765.1 Caryophanon sp.
CTTTTACTGTTTGTTGCCATTGCTCTGCGAATTGCTTTGATTGCGCTTCTACAGCCGCTAAGCTTTGTACTGTTTTTTCAACTAATTGTTGTTGCACTTCTAATGCCTCAAGTGTTTTCTTTTCAGCTTCCACTTGTACTTGTTGAAGTGATTTAAAACCGTTTAACCAGTTATCCCATAATGCATCTACACTTTTTGTTACGAATTCGTTTGCCATTTGTAAATCCCCCTTTAATGTTTTGTTACAAAATCACACTTGCTTCTATGATTAATACACGTCGCAACGTGCATAAAATCCTTACTCTTCATCTCGTTGCTTTGTCGTTGGTGTGTAAAACGGATTGTAAAGCTGAAAGAAGTTATTCAAAAGTTGTTGGTATTGATTCAGTGAGCCTGCCCAAATATCTAAATATTCGTTGCCCGCCTTTGTAATGGAGTAAATGCGTTTTGCCGGACCTCCTGTTGTTGTGTCCCACTGTGAAGACACTAAATCGTCCTTCTCCAGCTGACGCAATAAACGATAGAAGTTCCCTTGATCAATCGATGCAACACCGAAAGAGCTTAGCTTTTCCATTAATTCATATCCATGTGCGTTAAAATCTCGTAAATGCAGTAGCATAATCGGAATTAAAAAGTTTTTAGGTGTGGACATGTTCGCCTGCTGTTTGTTTTGTTCCTTTGTCATTGTGTTCACCACCTGTTGTAAAAAACTTATATGTGTAATTTACACCTATTTGATTTAAACGTCAAGTATTATACTGAAAATTTTTTTCAAAATATTAACATGCCATCTGTTGAAAAAAACAAAAATTACCTTTATAGTTAGAATGTATTCTAAATTATTCGACAAAGGGGAGAAGTAATTTGGCAACTAATACATCATTTGATGGGTTCACTCTTTGGAAAAACTTATACGACCAAACAGAAAATGCTTGGCGTGACGTAATTCAACAGACACTTGAACAAAAATCATTTGCAGAAGGTTTAGGACAAGTTCAAAGCCAATACTTACAAGTACAAGGTCTTGTAGATAACTTAACAGAGTCTTACTTAAAGCAAATGAACATGCCATCACGCGAGGACATCTCAAATGTTGCATCATTAATTATTAATGTAGATACAAAAGTAGATAACCTTGAAGATCAACTTGACCAATTAGCAGCTGGCGGTAACACAGCAGCAGTTGATGCAGTAAAAAATGAAGTAGATACATTAAAGCGTACTGTTACAAAGCTTGATAAAAAGCTTGATACAGTTATTTCACTTTTAAATACGACGATTGAAAAGCAAAACGAAGCGATTTTAAAAGTGGAAGAAGTAAAAGTAACAGCAGCCAATGAAAAGCCAGCACAGGTCGAGCCACAAAAGCAGCCTGAGCAACCAAAAAAAGCACCAACTCAAACACCAAACAACAAATAATTACATACAAAGGGGATATTATTCATGACAAACGTACGTGAAGAAATTGCAACAATCGAAAAACCATTAGCAGGTAAAGTAGCCATCGTAACCGGCGCATCTCGCGGCATTGGAGCATCGATCGCTAAATTTTTAGCTGACAAAGGTGCAATAATTGTTGCAACACACAAAGCAGAATCACAAACAATTAAAGACGTAATCGCTGAAGTAGAAGGAAAAGGCGGCACAATCCACCCAATTCCATGCGACATCTCAGTAGCTGAAGATGCAGAGCGTTTAGTAAAAGAAACAATCGAAAAATTCGGTAAAGTTGATATTTTAATCAACAACGCTGGTATTACAAAGGACCGTTCATTCCGTAAATTAACGTTACAAGATTGGAACGACGTAATCGACGTAAACTTAACTGGTGCATTCAACACGACGAAACACGTAATCGAGCCAATGATCGCGCAAAACTATGGTCGTATCATCAACATTAGCTCAATCGTTGGTCAAGCTGGTGCATTCGGTCAAACAAACTACTCAGCATCTAAAGCTGGTTTAATCGGCTTCACAAAATCTTTAGCTCTTGAAACAGCAAGCAAAGGGATTACAGTAAACGCAGTATGCCCAGGCTACATCGGAACTGAAATGGTTGCAGCAATGCCAGACGACGTAATCGAAAAAATCGTATCAAAAGTTCCAATCCGTCGTTTAGGTACGCCAGACGAAATCGCAGAAGCAATCCTTTACTTAATTTCTGCAAGCTTCGTAACTGGTCAACAATTAAACGTTAACGGTGGCTTATACATGTAATTTGCTTCACCTGAGCAAGCACTTATACAGAAGAGATGGAGGGATTTTGTAGTGACAGTAAACACAAAGCCGTTTGATCAATGGTTTGAAACGTTAAAAGATGCATCTACTTTCCAGTGGCAAACGAAAGATTTCGAAAAAGCTCGTCGCTTCTCACAAGTATTAACGACTGACGCAGATCCAATCGTAGGGCAAACACCTCGTGAAGCGATTTGGACGAAAAATAAAGCGACGTTATATCGCTACCAACCAAACAAACCGAAAACGCATAAAGTGCCAATCTTAATGGTTTACGCACTAATTAACAAGGCGTACATTTTAGATTTATACCCTGGTAACAGCTTAATCGAAAGCTTAACAAATGCTGGACACGATGTTTATTTACTAGACTGGGGTACAGCAGGCTACGAAGACCGCCATATGAAAATTGAAGACTACATCGAGGACTATATGCCACGCGCTGCTAAAAAAGTGCTAAAACATTCAGGTGCAGATGAGTTAACAATGTTCGGTTATTGCATGGGTGGTACGATGACAGCGGTATTCACAGCACTTTACAACGATATTTTACCAATTCGTAACTTAGTGCTAATGACAACACCAATTGACTTTGCAGATGCTGGTATGTATTCAAACTGGTTAAACAAAGAATCATTCCAATTAGATAAGCTTGTTGATACGCTTGGCAATATTCCGTTTGAAATGATTGACTCTGGTAATAAATTACTGAGCCCAATCTCAAACTCAGTCGGCACATATGTAAGTTTAGCGGATCGTATCGACAACGACAATGCTGTATTAACATGGAAGCTCATGCAAAAATGGTTAAACGATGGTGTTCCATTCCCAGGTGAATCATACCGTCAATGGATTCGCGACTTCTATCAAGAGAACAAGCTTGTAAATGATGAGCTTGAAATTCGCGGCAAAAAAGTATTACTATCTAACATCAAAGCGAACTTACTAAACATTTGTGCAATGCGCGACAACATCGTGCAGCCTGAACAAATCGCGGCATTAAACCGCAAAGTAAGTAGCAAAGTAAACGTGCTTCATGAAGTACAAACAGGCCACGTATCTGTAACAACAGGTCGTCGTGCTGTAACAGAAATCCATCCATATATCGAACAGTGGATTGGCACGAACTCTAAATAATGTGAAAAAAACGTCTGAGAGCTATTCTCAGACGTTTTTTTATGCGTTCATTTCGCATAAAAAATATAGAGAACGATAATCATTACATCGCTCTCTATACCTATGCTTATGCTGTAAATTCCACACACCATGCTTCAAAGTCTTTTGCAGTAAGTGGCTTTGAATAATAATAACCTTGGATTAACAAATTCTTTTGCAAATTGCCTAAAAACTCCGCTTGCTCCTGCGTTTCAACACCTTCTACAACCAATTCCATTTGTAGCGATTCTCCGAGTGACAAAATCGACTGCAAAATGAAATTATCTTTCGTTGACTGTGGCACATGATCGACAAACGATTTATCTACCTTTAACGTTGAGAATTTAAATTCCTTTAAATACGCAAGTGACGATACACCAATACCAAAATCATCAATCGCAAGTGAGAAGCCTGCATTGCGTAACTCTTCAATTGCGCGTGTTGCCTGCTCAATCGAATTAACGAAGCTCGTTTCGGTTACTTCTAATTCAATTTGTTCAGGGCGCACAGCGTATAGTTTAACAGCACGTAATAGCTCATCCTTTAATAACGGCGACGACAAATACGACGCAGAAATATTGATGGATACGTGCTGTGGCATCGCTGTCTCACTTCCCCATCGTTTCAGCTGCTCACAAACTTGGCGAATAACCCAGTTTGTCACTTCATTCATGCGATTGTTCGCTTCTAAAATCGGTACGAATACAGCTGGTGAAACGAAACCAAATTCAGGATGCTGCCAGCGAATTAATGCTTCTGCCGATATTACCCGTTTTTTTATCGGACATACTTTTGGTTGATACACGACAAATAATTCATTTTTCGCTAACGATGCGTCTAAATCGGCTAATAGCTGCTCGCTAAAGTTACGCGTATGGTACCCTTTTTGGTAATGAATGATGCTATAATTCCCCTCTGTTGATGGATGCTTATCGACGGTCATAACGTTCGTATATAAATCACGAACCGTCATTGCATGATCCGCACTATCGATACATACCATCACTTTACATGACACTTCTTGAGGAAACGTCGCCATCACTTCCTTCAAACGAAGCATCTTTTTTTCAAAATAACGCTCCATTTCCTCCGACGCTTTACAATCTTTCATCACGTAGACGAAATAATGCTCCCGAATGCGATAAATATCCACAAATGGAGGGAGTCCCCGCTGAAGCTCTGCTAAAATCGCTTCGATAAATTTATCCTCGACAATAAAGTTGTATTCATGATTAGCTAAATGCAAGTCACGAATCGAAAACATCGCGACACTTTTTGCCTTTTCTTGATGACTCAATAGCTTCATAAACGCATAACGATTTGGTAATTTTGTTAATGAGTCAATAAGCTTAAAATGGTTGCTCAAAAGTTTATCTAAAAAGCTGCCACCGACAACTAATATGAAAACAAATAACAAGCGTGTTGATTAGCCATTCGACTGTCATTTCGCGTATTGCGGCTCGCTTTCCTGGGGCTCGGCTCAAGCCTCC
>JAXJTE010000066.1:0-2574 GCA_036309765.1 Caryophanon sp.
AAACCAAATTGTGCGAAATGTTTCGGCTGACACACTCATTATCCAAGGTGTTGCGGGCTCAGGGAAAACAGCTGTTGCCTTACACCGTATCGCCTACTTTTTATATAAATTCCGCGACACATTGCGTCCTGAGCGCATTTTTATTTTGTCGCCAAACAAAGTATTTGGAGACTATATTTCGTCGGTACTCCCAGAGCTTGGCGAACAACCGATTCGCAGTTTTACACTCGATGAATTAACAGAGCAGCTACTACCCGCTTCTGTTAGCTTTACGTCATTTGAAGTGGAAACGAAATATATTTTACAGCATCCGACAAGTGAACTTGCCAAACGTACTGCGCTAAAAAGTAATTTTTCATTCATTCAAACGTTGCAGCGCTTTTTAGCCGAGCTTGACGAGACGATGTTTACGCATGAGGAGCTGACAATCGGTGGTGTGGATTTTGAGCCAAACTACGTGCAGCATCGTTTTTTACAATACCGTAGCGAGCCAGTTGACACGCGTTTAAAGCTTATCGTTGAGGACATCATTGACGTGTTAAAAGCAAAGCATGACGGTGGGAAAATCCCGAGCCGCCCTGATATTTTACAGCGCTTGAAAAAACGCATGCGCTATACGACACCGTTTCCTATTTATAAAACCTTTATGGAGACGCTCGGCAACCCGTTCGTCTTCAAAAAAAAGCGCTTTGAATGCAATGACGTTTACCCGTATTTATACGTGCAGCACTACATGAGAGGCATTAAAACGTACGACATGACGCAATATTTCGTACTCGATGAAATGCAGGATTACACACCGGTGCAATACGCCGTACTGTCGAAAATTTTTGCCTGTCCGCGCACGATTATCGGCGACTTTTCACAGGCACTCTTACCGTACGATACCATTTCGAAGGCGGCATTTGAGCATTTATTCCGTGATTTGCATTACGCAGAACTCACGACGACGTACCGCTCAAGCTACGAAATTGCGATGTACGCCAAGCAATTTATGCGCACAGGTGAACTCTACCCGATTGAACGCCACGGCAAAGCACCACTTGAGCTAGCTTACACATCAGAAGCACATATGCTAGCGCAGTTAAAAGAAGCACTTCACCATACGCATAAAACGACGGCGATCATTTGTAAAACGGATGCACAAGTAACACAGTTGCACGAGGCACTAGCCGATGTACCGCATGTTGTATTGGACGGCGAATCCAAGATATTTGCGACCGGCGTTGTGTTGACGACGATTCAATACGCAAAAGGGCTTGAATTTGATACGGTCATCGTGCCATTTGTCGATGCAGCAACGTACGGCAGTGACTTTGACCGTGGCTTGCTTTATATTGCGACAACGCGCGCGCTACATGAGCTGACGATGCTCGTTTCTGCTTCTGAGAGCAGCCCGTTATTGAAGCTGCATTAAAAGTTGCTGGATACATTGAACATTTTGAATGGCGTGCTGTAAATTCCGCTCTAGCTCATCCGTCACATGATAAAACTCCGCTGAAAACGGCGCGTCATTTAACAGTGTACGCATGTCCATATCACTCGCGACCGTATGAAGTGCTGTAAACAACTGCAAAATGCTCGCAATCGAGTAATGGGCACAGCGAAGTACACGAATAATAAGCAACTTTTGTATGTCTTGCTCGTAATAAGAACGACGATTTTGTGCATTGCGTGCTACTTCGTATAAATCATTTCGCTCCCAGTTGCGCAGTACCTCCTCTGTTAGCTGCAAGCGTGTGGCTACTTGCTTATGAGTATATGCCTCGTTGCTTTGAACCGGCTTTGTTAACAGCTCGGTGGCAACCTCAACTGCTTGCTGCGCAAATAGAAGCTCCTGCTTTAAAAATGCCTCGTACTTATGCGCGGCCACAAGCGCTTTGGCAAATTGCTGTGCGCCGCTTTTTTGCACAAGATCAGTCGCCATCTTCCGTAAGTTATGCTGAATAAACTCCTGCTGAAATGCAAGACGAGCGATGCGCATTTGCTGCAAATGTAGCTCGCTGTAGTCACGGTATCCATTGGCAAGTCGTGGCACAGGCGCAATATAGCCCCATTCCTCATATAGCCGCACAGTGTTAACATGTACGCCAACAGCTTGTGCAATTTCATTTGTACGCATACAATTCCTCCTCTATTCATTGTATTATACTAAAGAAGAGGTTTGTTAAACTACGTATGAGGTGATTTGTATGGCAATTGAAATGGAGCAAGACGTGAAAGCGTGGCTACAGGAAAAAGGAAAACCGATTTGTATTCAACTGCTTGAGGTGAACGGGTGCTGCGGTCCGTCTGTACAAGAGCTGATGACGCAAGCACGCACGCCAAAAGACGTACACAACTATTCACAATGCGACGTGGACGGCATTACGTTCTTTCTAAAGAAGCCGCTGTCGCCAAACGATGCGATTGTGCTAAAACGTTCAGGGTTTGGGCTGTTTAAAATATTGAGTGCGGCGTTTGTGAAACCGTTGTAACAAAGAGGAGGCCATGAAAGCCTTGAAAATAAAATAAGCGCGTAGCTGTTTGTAAAATGTTTTCCTTCGTTTGCTTCATTATCATGGCCTCCTCTTT
>JAXJTE010000067.1:0-2754 GCA_036309765.1 Caryophanon sp.
AGTTGTAGCTGCTCACGAATATGTTTATATTCTTCTTTCGATAGCTGGAACTGTTGCAGCACCTTCTTCTTTTGAATAAACTTTGTAATGCTCGCCGCTGAAAAATACGTAATGACGGTTGCCGCAACGACCGACAATGGCTGTGGCTCAAAAAATAGGATGGACGCAGTTAACGTCACAAACGATACGATAAAGCTCGATAAATGTCGCATGACAAAATGACCTGCATGTAACATGAGAGCGCCTCCTTCAAAATTATACTTATGCCTATATTTTACGTGAAAGTAACAAAAAAGTTTCACTAATATGCTTACATGTTCAATGAATTTATGAAATTTGTACAAAAAAAGCGTATGAACGGCCACTGCGTACAAAAAATCGTACATAAATAAAAGGAGTGCTAGAGGACATTACAAGTTCCTCTAGCACTCGTAGTATAACGACGGTGAATGGATTAAGCGTCGAGACGTTCTTCTTGTAGCTCATCAATCAGCATATTAATGTATTTTAACACATGCTCAGATGCGCTCTCTAATTGCTTTAAGTTTGCTTCAGCTTCTGGGTAATGACGATTGTTGAAGTTTTCAACCGCTTGGCGTGCTGCTTGGTGAACCTCAGCATGGTGTTTGTCCATTTGCTGATAGGCTGGGTGTGTTTTGAATTTTTTAGACGTATGATCTGAGAAGTACCATTTGCCGAGACGACAATCTTTATGCGAGATCACGTCTGAGCCTTGAATTGTTTCTAAGCCCATAAACATGTTGTATACGCGCCATTTCCATAGAATGTGGTCGGCTTTGGATAATTGTAACAGCGCAATGCTTGAAAGTTGTACTTTGTTTTTCTCCACAACGCGTAAACGGAAGTCGTTAATTTCTGCGCCGAGGCGATGAATACCGATTGATGTATCTTCACCGTATTCACGCACTTCCTCAGAAAGACGCGCAATGCGGTTCATCGTGTTTGAAATTTCATCCACGGCCGCTGCTTGCTCTTGTGATACAGCTGCTGTCGTCGTCACGTCTAAGCTAATTTGCTCTACTGCCTCGACGATTGAAGATAAAATCGGCAATGAATTTTTCGCTTCATTTGTTGCATCGTGAATGGTCATTTTCGTTGAATGAATCGAGTGTGATACGTCGTTTGAATATTTCTTCAAGTGCTGTACGTTTTCGCGGACGTTGCCAAGTGCTGACACCGTTCCTTCTGCGAGCTTACGAACTTCCTGTGCTACGACCGAGAAGCCTTTGCCATGCTCGCCTGCGCGTGCTGCTTCAATCGACGCGTTCAGTGCAAGTAAGTTCGTTTGGTCTGCGATACCGTTAATGAGCGTCACGACTGATTCGATGTCGTTTACGCGCTCTTGCAAGTCGTTAAACGTGTCGACAATTTGTGTAAACGTATCTTCCGTTTTGAAAATATCGTTTAACGCATGTTCAATGTCTTGTTGACCGCGAGCAGCGAGTGTAAGGGAATCCACTGTTTTTTCAGAAATGCGCGTCGATGTGCGGGCAACTTCTGTAATGGCAGAGGATAGCTCCTCAGTCGCCGTTGCGGTACGCTGAATTTGAACGTTTTGCTCATCTAAGCTTTGGACTAAATCTTTCATCGACATAATACGTGCATTCGAATCCATTAAGTCGGAAATTTCACGGACGACATTTTCAATCATGCGCTCCGTTAGCAGTTCTACTAAAATTTGTTGGTCGATGTTGAGTGCAAGCTGTACGGAGTGAATTAAAACAATTGTTTTGTTTTTTTTCTCTAAATGCAGTAAATTAATTAAATCAAAGCCAAATTGATTAAATACAGATACTAATTTACCAGGCTCAAAATGATTTTTTCGGAATTGATAAAAGAAGCTTAAGTTTTTTTCTACATAATCGTAGTCGCGCTGGTGTGTGAAAAAACGTTCCAAATAACGACGGATTGTTGGCTCATCGATTGGGTTTTTGCCTGATTCGTGGATGTGTGCGAGTCGTGTATGAAATGTTTCACAAATTGTTGGAATATGTGCCGAGATAATGGAGTATGCTTCTTTCAAGTAGGTATGATCTTGATCATGAAAAGCGTTCGATGCCAACGTTTGCAATAGACGTCCGTCAACATGAATATCTGTTTCATACGATGGTGTACTAGATGAAATGGGTGGTTTTTTGCTTTTAAAGAACATTTGAGAACACTCCTTCATAAGTGAAACTAAGATTTTTTAGGTTTATTGTATCATGTATTGTAGCATGGGAAATAGTGAAAAGTAATTACAACTGCGAAACAATAATATAGCGTGAAGAACCAAAGGGGAATAGGACATGTACGAGATAATTGTAATGGAAGCTGACTACGAGCCGTGGTGGCAATTTGACGGCTGGGAAGACTATGTAATCAAAAAATTCCAGTTTGACACAGAATTTGAACTAGAGGCACATCTACAAATGCTGTTACGTATGTATCGACAGAAATATCCAAATGAGGAGTGTCGCAACGAAATTTTTTATGCATTTTGGGACGAAAATGAACAATTTTTTTGCGATGCGTGCGATGATGATGCGCAATTATACCACGGCATTATCATCAAATGTCCAACGTGATAATTTCAAACGATAAAATTGACAATATTGAGGGAGATGATATAATAAATGTAACAAATGAATGGACACTCATTTATTTGTTGCAGATTAATATTTACTTTTTGGAGGTTTTTTAGCATGAAACAAGGTACAGTAAAATGGTTTAACTCAGAAAAAGGTTTTGGAT
>JAXJTE010000068.1:0-1609 GCA_036309765.1 Caryophanon sp.
AAAAGCAGGTGATAAAATATTTACGTTATCGACCTTCATTAAATCTGTTACTTCTTCTTTAAATACTTCCGATACCGTATTGACGATATCTGTCGCTACAGCATGATTCGCATCTTGTACGCTCACTGACACGATTTGCGAATTATTTGCATTCGATACAGCAATTTTTGATGATAGCTGGCTTGCTGTTAGCTCTAAATCTAACTCTGCAATGACAATATCTAAAATAGCGGGACTTTTAATAATCTCACTATATGTATTAATTAATTGTAAGTTCGTTTGAATCTCAGACGTCGTTACTTGCTGCGACGGTGTATTTTGCTGATTTACTAAAATTTGTGTCGTTGCCTGATACATCGGTGTTAACATGAAAAAGCTAATGATTGCCGCAATAATGATCGCTGCGATCGTCGTTACTGTAATTAAACCGATACGCTTTTTCAACGTATAAAAAATGTCTTGTAAGCTAATTGTTTCTTCCACTGGCTTGTAATCTCCTTTTTTGCTCTTTCTATTATACTTACGCATCAATAATATAGCTTGATAAGTGTTTACTATTTATCATTAACTTTCGTATAAGAAATATAGGCTACGTCGTCTCATTGTACTAGAATGTTGTTTAAGTCACGGACATTTAAGCAAAGATTTTCTATTTCCTAGCCTTTCTTGCATGACCTCTACCATTTTACCATTTCTGCTACTTCATGTCTTGCACTTCTCAAATTGTTCATAATAAAACTCGCAAGGCTCGCCTTACGAGTTTTATTTGCTATTTAATTTGATTTAAAATGCTTGCTTCACGCGCTTTTTTCGCCGCCTCATACTCTGTGACGAACGAGTTCGCATACGTCGCATCGTAGCCGTTTTGCTGTAGCTCTGATTTCACAACAGCTAATAACGCGTTAAATGCGCTATCTGTGTTTGATTCAAGCGACATCGCAGCGCCGTAATACTTTTGGTAGAAGTAAGCGTATGACACCCCTTCACCACTATCTTGTGATTGCACATATTCACTTTTCGCTGTGCCAATTAAGCTATTTAACTTCGCCGTCGCTTGTGATTCTAAAGAGGCAAACGAGCCCGCGTATTTATTTTTAATGTCTGAAACAGTTGGCTTGCCATTTGCCGTTGGTGGTGTCGTTCCACCTGACGTATTTGGCGTGCTTCCTTCATTATTATCGTCCGCACTACCCGATGTTTCACCATTATTTTGCGGCGTATCCCCTGTAGCTGCCGTTCCACCGTTCGTCGATGAATTGCCATCTGTAGTCGATGCATCATCTGTCGTTTGCGTGCCACCGTTGCCCGTTGAACCATTTTGCATTGGTGTCACGTATTCAATTGATGTCGTTTCGCCTGTTGGTAACGTCGCAACGCCTTCTTCACTTACTGTCGCACCTGCTGGTAACGTCGTGTCATTCGCTACAACTTGGCCGTTTGGTAACGTCACGGTCGCACCGTCGTCATTTACTTTCGCACCCACTGGTAATGGTGTCGGCGTCGTTTCTGCCGGTGCTGTCGTTGCTTTCTCATCAACGATATTGCCGTCCGCATCAACAACGATTACTTTCCCGTCCGGCAGCTCCAGCTCGAAATGCTCCTCTAATAC
>JAXJTE010000069.1:0-11739 GCA_036309765.1 Caryophanon sp.
AAATACAGCTGTTGTTCAGACAATTTAGATTCTAAGATATTGAGTTATCGCTAAAGTTGACAGCTATGGGCTCAAGCCACGCCCCAGGAAAGCGAGCCGAATGGAGCGTACATCATAAATCACTAATGCATTCGATGCACCTGTGTTGGCTATTTCCAACAATTCATCGTACTATAAACGAGAGGTGATAATCATGGAACAACAACTAATTGATTACGTAAAAAAAATGAAGCATTACGACGAGGCACTGAGCGTCCTATACTGGGATATGCGCACGGGTGCTCCGAAAAAAGGGCTGGAGCAGCGCGCGAACGTCATTGGCACGCTCGCAAGCCAGTCATTCCAAATGGCAACAGCAGACGAGCTAGGTGAGATGCTGACACAGCTAGAGGCAAAGCTTGATGAATTGCCGTACGTGACGAAGCGCTTAGTCGAGGAACTGCGTAAAGATTACGACTTAAATAAAAAAATTCCGGTTGCGGAGTATGAGCAATTTACGATTGATAAGTCACGCTCTGAAGCGGCTTGGGAAGAAGCGAAGGAGCAGGCAGACTTTTCAATTTTTGCGCCGCATTTAGAGAAAATGGTCGCGTGGAAAAAGAAATTTATCGGCTATTGGGGTGAGAAAAACGGCTCGGCGTATAACACACTGCTAGACCAGTACGAGCCGGACATGACGACGGACATTTTAGACGACGTGTTTGCACAAGTACGCAGCGTCATTTCACCGCTCGTGCAGCAAATTGTCGCAAAAGGGCAACAGCCAAATATCGACATGCTATTTCAGCACTTCCCAAAAGACGGGCAACGACAAGTGGCACTTGAAATGTTAACGCGTCTTGGCTATGACTTTGATGCAGGGCGACTAGACGAGACAGTGCATCCATTTATGATTGAGCTAAACCGTAACGACATTCGCGTGACGACGAAATACGATGAAGCGGATTTCCGTTCAGCGATTTTTGGTGTCATTCATGAATGTGGGCATGCGCTATATGAGCAAAACATTGACGAAAGCTTAACGGGCTTACCACTTTGTACAGGCACATCAATGGGCATTCACGAGTCGCAGTCGCTGTTTTATGAAAACTTCATCGGGCGTAACGAACAGTTTTGGACGTATAATTTCCCGTTATTGCAGCAGCATTCGCCAGCGCAGTTTGGTGACGTCGCGGTTGAGGAGTTTTTAAAGGCGATTAACTTTGCGAAGCCGTCGCTTATTCGTATTGAAGCGGACGAGCTGACGTACGTGCTGCATATTATGGTGCGCTATGAGCTTGAGCGCGACTTGTTTAACGGCACGCTGGAAGTAGCGGATTTACCGACTCGCTGGAACGATTTATATGAACAATATTTAGGTATTCGCCCGACGAACGATGCAGAAGGTGTACTACAAGATATGCATTGGTCAGACGGCAGCTTCGGATACTTCCCGTCGTACGCGCTCGGCTACATGTACGCGGCACAATGGAAGCATGCGATGGATAAAGACATTCCAAACTTTGACGAGCTATGCCTAAGCGGCAACTTAACGCCAATTCGTGAATGGTTAACAGAGCGTGTGCATCGTCACGGTGCGCTAAAGAAGCCGTTTGAATTGTTACATGAAGGTACGGGCGAAGGGCTAAACCCGACGTACTTAACGAATTATTTACGCGATAAATATACGAAGCTGTATGACTTGTAGATCATTTTCCATCATCGTCACGAGCGATGTGCACGGTGAATACGGGCGGCTGCAAACAATCGCGCAGCACGTCGCACAAAAAAAGCCCGACTTATTAATCGATAACGGTGATTTACTACAAGGTGGCTTTACGCATATGTACGACAATGCGCACAATGCTCGCAGTCAGCTCATCGATTTAGCAAATGCGATGGTCTACGATGCACTCGTCATCGGCAATCATGAGTTTAACGAAGCACCACCGCGATTTGCCGAGCTGCGTGAGCAATCGAATTTCCCTTGGATTAGCTGTAACATCGGTGATTTTGCACAGCCGTATATCGTGAAACATATTCACGGTATGCGTGTGCTCGTGCTCGGGGTGACGACGCATTTTACGCCGAAATGGGATGAGCGCGGCTATACGCAGCACGTCACGTTTCAACAGGCGGCACAAGCGGTGAAGGAGCAGCTACCGAGTATTCGTGCAAAAGAGAAGCCGGACTTTGTCATCGTGAGCTATCACGGCGGCTTTCAGCAAGATCCAAACGGCGCGTGGCAGTTTGATGATGGTAGCGGTGAGAACGAAGCCGAAAAGTTATTACAAATAGAAGAAATTGATTTACTTATTACCGGGCATCAGCATATGCGCTTTAGCGGGTATGAAAATGGTGTTGCGTACGTGCAGCCAGGATCACACGGCTATAGCTATGCGGAAATTACGGTGACAGAGCAAGGCGTAACAGCTGTTATTCATGACGTAACGGAAGAGCAGCCATTGCCAGAAGCGGTGCAAACGTGGCTCGACGAACAGATTGGCACGCTAGAGAAAAGCTATACATATGACGGGCTGCTAGATGTCATGATTCATGGGCATCCGTACATCAATTGGTTTCACGAATTTCAGCGAGCAGTGAGTGGTGCGCAAATTTCTGTCACGGAGCTATTTTTCAACGAAGTAGGTGGATTGCCACAGCACGTAAAGCGCAAAGACATTTTACATGCGTACGGTCGTGACAACGTGCTTGTGACGATGAGTATGAGCGATGCGGCAATTAAGCGTGCGATTGAAGAAAGCATGGCGGTGCTCGCGATGCATCCGAACGGGCAGCTCGATTACGCGCTCAATGTGTATCCGAATACGCTGCAGCCGTACCAGTTTGATTTTTTCGGCGGCGTGACGTATACGTGTAAGTGGGACGCACCAGCATATGCGCGCGTATCGAACGTGTATGTCGGGAATGAGCCTATGCGCGACGAGGCGTATTACACAGTCGCGGTGAACAGCTACCGCGCACTCGGCAACGCACCGTATGTGATGTACGGCGAGGGAATCGAGCTACGACGCACAGAAGAAACGATGCCGGTATTACTAGAAACGTTTATTACCGAACGAGTAACCATTAGTGGATGATGTTGTCCGCTAATGGTTTTTTTTACGTCGTCATGTAATCTTTTCGTGCGCGACGTTTTATTTCGTCAGTGTAAAAAAGTTGCGCATAGGAAACTTATTTAGTATGATGAACGAAAATCAGTATAGTAAAGAGGTGAATACATGGAGCTTGCATGGAGTTCAGATGTGTTGCTTGCATTCGCGTTGACGTTGTTTGCAGGTTTAGCGACGGGTATTGGGAGTTTAATTGCGTTTTTTACGAAGCAGACGAATAAAAAGTTTTTATCACTTGCACTCGGATTTTCCGCGGGCGTCATGATTTACGTATCGCTCGTTGAAATTTTTGTGAAGGCAAAGGATGCGCTCGTTGGTGAACACGGTGAAACAACAGGTTATTGGCTGACGCTTGCAGGATTTTTCGGTGGGATGCTGTTAATTGCGTTAATTGATCGCTTCATCCCAAAGGCAAACAATCCGCATGAAGTAAAGTCGGTTGAAGACGTACAGCAAGCGCAGTTACAGCAAAATGATATGGAAGCAGATCGCTTAATGAAAATGGGCTTGTTTACAGCGCTTGCGATTGCGATACATAACTTCCCAGAAGGTATTGCAACATTTATGTCGGTTATTCAAGACCCGAGCGTTGGCGTAGCAGTTGCCATTGCCGTAGCGATTCATAATATTCCAGAGGGCATTGCGGTGGCGATTCCGATTTTTTATGCGACAGGTAAGCGCATGAAAGCATTTAAATGGTCGTTTGCATCTGGTTTATCGGAGCCGCTTGGTGCAATTGTTGCATTCGTATTGTTAATGCCGTTCTTAACGGATACGATGTTTGGCATTGTGTTTGCGGGGGTTGCCGGTATTATGATTTTCATTTCAATTGATGAATTGCTGCCTGCTGCGAAAAAGTATGACGAGGAGCATTCGTCGATTTACGGGCTTGTTGCAGGGATGGCCGTGATGGCAATTAGTTTAGTATTATTGTCGTAAGAGGTGAGTGAATGATTACGTATGAAGTGACGTGTCGCTTTTGTCAGCAACCGTTTTTACTAGTGGAGGGGACGGCGAAGTATACGCGCTATAAAAAGAACCGAAACGAGAAATTTTCTTGCGATGATTGTGATCGCCGCGTCGAAGCGGATTCACGCAAATATTTGTTTGACCGCGATTAAACAAATATACCATTCGAAAAATGTTCGAATGGTATTTTTATGCGCAAAATTTAGTTTTCCTCATCGATTGTTAATAAAATGGTAATGTCGCCAACTGTAGCAATCGTTACTTTCAGCTGGAATGCTTTTTGGAAGCCGTATAGCTTTGTATGACCAACCATAACAGTAGGTGGTGTAATGTCTAGCTCTAAGCCGTTTTGACCGACTTGTGTACAAAGATTGCCCGCCATCATGTTGCCAAACTCTCCTGTAAATGATTCTAGCATTTCGCCTTCTAGTGGCATACCGAACATCATGTTGCCGATGTTTGAGAATGATGCAGGTGTAGAGTCTAAAATGATGCGTCCTTTCAAATCGCCGACGATGCCGATTAATACGCCCATTTCTTGCTGTTCATAGGGCTCTGTTGTCATCGTTGGTGCACCCATTGTTACTTCGAGAGGAATAATTGTTTTTAATGCTTGGATTGTGCCATTTAAAATCGTTTGAATATGTTTTGACGTGCTCATAATAAATTCCACCTATTCCATATATATTTGACAATTTTCAAGTGCAAAGCGTGTGATATGTATGTTCAATCAACGCGGTGCATAGAAAGTTGATGCGTCAATTGCTCGTTCGAACTCATGTATACTAATCATCATATCACGTAATAAGTCTCAATAAAATATATGCGCACAAAATACTACAGTAGTGAAGAACAGGAAATTGTCGGCAGAAATCGAAAAAATCGAATATTTCTACATTCACCAAGCGGTAAAACGTGTTAGAATATAAGGCATACTAAGAAACTAGAAGGGAATTTATACAACAAAATGAGCGTATTCGAGCAAAATTTACAAGAGCTGCTAAAACAAGCAGCTGTGCAATCACTTTTGTATAAAAATAATGAAGATGACGAGCGCCACGCAAAAACGGCTTTGTTTGCACGCAAGCTTCTTCAACGAGAATATGTCATCGGTTTTGCGGGGCATTTCTCAGCAGGTAAGTCGAGTATGATCAACGCCTTATCAGGTGAAGATTTACTTGCAGCAAGCCCAATTCCAACGAGTGCCAATATCGTAAAGGTGCATAAGGCAGACGAGGATTATGCAATCGTTTACATGCATAACGACAAGCCGGTTAAATTTGAAGCAGGCTATGAGTACAAGACGGTAAAAGAGCTAAGTAAAAACGGCGACTTAGTGCAAATGATTGAAATTGGTCATGCCGGCTCAAACTTACCACAAGGCGTTACGGTAATGGATACACCAGGGGTTGACTCAACAGACGATGCACACGCGATGTCAACAGAATCAGCGCTGCACATTGCCGATATCGTTTTTTACACGATGGACTACAACCACGTGCAATCGGAGTTAAACTTCCAATTTACGAAGCAGCTTATGAAATACAATCCGAACGTTTATTTAATCGTTAACCAAATCGATAAGCATAAAGATAACGAGCTATCGTTTGACGAGTTTAAGCAATCGGTGCACCAATCGTTCGCAGCGTGGGGCGTTGAGCCAAAAGCGATTTTCTTCACGTCGCTAAAGCAAAAAGACCATCCGTATAACGATTTCGAAACGGTGAAAAAAATCGTCATGGACAGTATGGAAGGTTGGCAAGACGAGCTTGTGAAAACGGCGGAAAACACGCTGAAAAAATTACAAGACGAGCATACGGATTACTTAACGTCTGAAAAAGAGCAGCTTGTGATGGATAGCACCGAGCTTGTATCAGAGGACGATTGGAAACACCGCGACGATTTATTAACACAATATCACCGCTTAACGCAGCAAAAGGATTTATTAAATGTAGAGGACTGGATCGAGCGCTTTGAAGAGGCACGTAAAGAGCTGTTAGCAAACACAAAATCAGTTATCATTCCAGCAGACTTCCGTGATTTACTGCGCGAATACTTAATTAGTAAGCAAGATGACTTTAAAGTAGGCGGCTTCTTCGGTAATTTATTTGGCGGGAAAGCAAAGGCAGACGAAGAGCGTGAACGTCGTCGTCAAGCAGTAGAGAAAGCGTATCAGCACGTAACGAGCCAGCAAGTAACAGGGCACTTAAAAGGTGTGATGAAGCAAGCACTGCGCGATGTAGGGGCATTAACGGAGGGACGCGCAGCACAAATTGATGCGATTGAATACGTGCCAGGTACAGATATTATCGATGCACAAATTCAAAAGAACGCTGGTACAGAGGGCGATGCATTACTAAACTTTGCAAACCGCGTAGCAGAGGCGACAAATCGCTTCTACATCGAGCAAAGTGATCTTTGGAAAAAAGAAACAGCAGCAGAGCTTCAAAACTTAGCGACCGAAGTATCAGGTCCAGTGAAAAAGAAAATTGATGCGATGCAAGACAAAATCGATGTCATTAAAGCGGTTGTGCATGTTGAGAATCGCCTAGATGCATCGGCACTGATGATGCACCAAGTAAGCAATGAAAACCGCGCAACGTCTAAACTTATTTTAGAGCGTTGGGAGCGCGATTACGAAAAATCATTAGCAGAAATTCGTCTATTTGAAGAATCCATGCTAACACCGAAAGAAGTAGCAACACAAGAGGAGCAGCAAGTCGAGCGCGCACCAATTGCGACATTACCAGTAGATGAAGTAATCGACCGTGCGATGCATACAGCAAACCTTGTAAAAGATGTACACGGCTTCACAGAGGTTGCCGAGTATTTAACGAAGAAAGTAGAGCGCTTAGAGAAGCGTGACTTCACGATCGCATTATTCGGTGCGTTCTCAGCAGGGAAATCATCGTTCTCAAACGCATTAATGGGCTCAAAAGTATTACCTGTATCACCGAACCCAACAACAGCAGCAATCAATAAAATCCGCCCAGTATCACCAGAGCATCCGCACGAAACAGCGGACGTTGTGTTAAAAACAGCGGACATGATGCTTGAGGATATTAAAGCGTCATACGAAGCAATTGGTTTAAAAGTCAACTCACTTGACGAAGCGTTCTCTCGCGCACAAGAGGGCTTAGCAGTACCGCTGAAAGATGAGCGTTTAAACGTGCATAAATCATTCATTCGCGCATACGAAATCGGCTACCCACAGTTTAAAGACCAATTAGGTGAGACGCTGCGTGTGAACCGTGAAGACTTTGAGAAGTTCGTTGCACAAGAAAGCCGTTCATGCTTCGTGGACAATATCGATTTCTACTATGATTCACCGATTACGCGCATGGGTGTTACACTTGTAGACACACCAGGAGCGGATTCAATCAACGCACGTCACACAGGCGTTGCATTCGATTATATTCGTAACGCGGATGCAATTTTATTCATCACGTATTACAACCACGCATTCGCAAAAGCGGACCGTGAGTTCTTAATTCAATTAGGCCGTGTAAAAGATGCGTTTGAGCTCGATAAAATGTTCTTTATCGTCAACGCAATCGACTTAGCAACGACAGATGAAGAAGCAGAGGACGTAAAAGGTTACGTGCGTACAGAGCTACAGCGCTTTGGTATTCGTTTCCCACGTTTATACGGTGTGTCAAGCTTAATGGCACTAAGGGAAAAAGTGGAGCAAGGCGACTTTGCATCAGGTATGAAGCCGTTTGAATCAGCGTTCCATTCGTTCTTAAACGACGAGCTACGTGCATTAGCAGTACAGGCTTTAGCTGAAGAGGTTGATAAAACAGAGCAGCGTCTAAGTGATTTAATCGCACAAACAGAACACAACTTATCGCGTAAAGAAGAGCGCTTAAAAGAATTAACGCAGCTTGAATCAGACGTGGAGAAGTATTACCGCGTACCACGCACATCGATGCTTGAGTCAGATATGAAGCAAGAGCTAGATGAGTTACTGTATTACTTATTACAGCGCGTGTATTACCGTTACCCAGATTTCTTCCGCGAAAGCTACAACCCGGCAACGTTTGCGCATCAGCCGGCACAGCAAGCATTAGAAGTCGCGTTAAAAGAAGTATTACAAAGCTTAAGCTTCGACTTAGCGCAGGAGTTACGCGTAACGAACTTCCGTTTAGCACAATACGTACAACGCAGCTTATTACTGTTATATAAAGAACACGTACAAAGCTTAAAAGAGAAGAACAATTCATTCTCGTTCCTAGCATACGAGGCAGCAGAGCCATCGTTACTTGATTTTGCAGGGCCGTTCCAATCAGAAGCACCATACGTATCGGTGAAATCGCACTTCAAAAACACGAAAGCGTTCTTTGAGAAAAACGAAAAAGAAAACTTACGTGATGCATTAGAGAAGTTAACGAAGCCAGATGCAGAGAAATTCTTAAATGCAGAAAAAGAAAACTTACAAAAATGGGCGCTTGCTTACATTACGCAAGAAGCGGATCGTCAAGCGAACTACTTAGTAGACCAAGCGCATGAGCAAATTGCGACAGAGCGCATGTTACTGCAAGAAGAAAGCCAGTTACAAAACTGGAAAGACATCCACAACAAGCTACAATACGCATAAGGGGCGAATCATATGGGAGTATTTGTCGAAGCGGCGGACGTTTCACGCGATGCCATCTTTTTAGATGCACGCTACAACTTACAAAACAAGCAGTGGGGCAAGGAGCAATACGACGCGGCGCATATTCACGGCGCACGCTACGTTGACTTAGAGCAGGACGTATCGGATATGACGAGTAATCGCGGTCGCCATCCGATGCCATCGCACGAGCAGCTACAGCAATTGTTTCAGCGTCTCGGTTTACAGCTAGATGATCACATTGTCATTTACGACCAAGGTGGCGCACCGTTTGCATCGCGTGTATATTACATGTTGGCATACGTAGGCTTCACGAATATCGTGATTGTCAACGGTGGCTTCTCGGCACTTGTAGCAGCGGGGCTTCCTGTTAATGCAGAAGCGGTTAATGTGACACCGACAACGATTACACCGAACTGGCAGGCACAGCTATATGCATCGCGCGAGGACGTCAAAGCGATTGTTGACGGAAATGTGCAGGCGGTATTACTCGATGCACGCGAGGAAGCTCGCTACCGTGGTGAGGTCGAGCCACTGGATAAAGTTGCTGGGCATATTCCGACAGCGCGTAACTATTTTTGGGAGCAAGCAAAAAAAGACGGCAAGCTAGTTGTTACGGATGCGCTCACACAAACGGTAAGCAAAGACGAGCCCGTTGTCGTATATTGCGGCAGTGGTGTCACAGCTTCACCCGTGTTTACGTTATTAAAGGAAGCGGGCTATGAAGACGTGAAAGTGTACGTCGGCAGCTTTAGCGACTGGATCGAAGCGTATGACGCGGCGAAAAAATAATATGAAAAATCCAGCAGAGATCGCCTCTGCTGGATTTTTTTTGCCCTAAAATGTATTTGGTAAAAATTCATACGAAAATGCTTTATGTTGACGGAGCCATACGCGCAAAATTTGTCGATGCGTCAGTAGCTTTCGTTTATGTGTTTTTCGTGCTTGGGCGTGCTGTAAGCTTTTTAATAAAAGACGCGCTTGTGGCAAACAAGTATCTGGCTCTACTAAAACAGCGAATGCATAATCAATGTATTGCTCGCGCTGCAATTGTGCGAGTAAAACGGAAAAAGTAGTCGCCATCTGTACGTACTCTTCGTCCTCATATAACTCAATGCACGTCCATAAGCATCGTTCAATGTCACGCTCAAGCTGTAATGCTGCGGTTTCTTCCATACCATCACCTCATACGCAACAGTATAAGTGATTTTTGTAAATAGTTCGTTCAAAACAGCTTAACATTCTAAAAATAAGGAAAGAATGTATAATAAGAGGTAGAATTAAGTAGAAAGGTGGGGACAAAGATGCTTTTGAAAGAAAACCTACTAGAAAGCTTACTCGCGAGCGTGCAGCAAAATGCCAACATTCGTATGGTCGTGCTAAAGGCCGAGCAAATTGTCGCCGAGCAGCAAGACGGCACAGCGCATGCACTCGACGTCGCATTCGTTGCTCAGCATGTCGAGAAGCTCCAACAAGACGACGTATGGCAGCAGCAATTTGTGACACAGCTTACCGCGCACATGCCTCAAAGTTTAATGCTATTCCCACCGAGCGAGCAGCATTTTTCATACTTACTATTGTTTGATGACGGCAATCGCATCGCTGTTGAACTGTTATCGAAAGAAGATATGGAGCAGTTACTTCAATTAGAAGAGCAAGAGATGCAAGTGCTGCTTGATAAAGATCAGCTTGCTGCCAACGTACAGCCAGATGCCGTTGAGCCACCGAGCCTAGAACAATTCAATGAGTGCTGTAGTTCGTTTTGGTGGGGTGCTACATACGTCATGAAAAGCTTAGCGAAGCAGGAATTTTTACCAGCGGCTGAACATTTTCAACAGCTCGTGCGTAAATCTCTCTTACAAATGATGACATGGCAAGCAGCAAGCGAGCATCAGTTTACGATTCATATCGGCAAGCATTATCGTCAATTGCCAAATTATTTATCACGAACGCGTTACGAGCAGTTGCTTTCGACATATAACGTTGCGACCGAACAGCGCTTACTTGAAGTATTAACCGACGTGCAGGCGCTATTTCGAGAGGCGACGATGGCAGTCGGTGCATATTGCCAATTTGCTTACCCACCGTATGACGTACAAGTTTCTCAGCTGCTTGCAACGATGAAAAAATAACACTTGCTTTATTTGTTAACCTGTATTAATATTTGGTTAACAAAGGGGGCTTTTTTTATGGATAACACACGTTCGCTTGTTTATGTAGCATTTTGTGCAGCCGTTATTGCAGTACTGGCACAAGTGATGATTCCATTACCACTCGTGCCAATTACAGGGCAAACGTTAGCAATCGGCCTAGTCGTAACATTGCTCGGCAAAAAACTTGGTACACAAGCAGTTTGTTTATATATTATGCTCGGTGCAATCGGCTTGCCAGTATTTACTGCATTTTCAGGTGGCTTAGGCGTGCTAGTCGGCCCTACAGGTGGTTACATCATCGGCTTCATTCCGACCGCACTCATTATGGGGCTTTATTTCGAAAAATTTGGCTACACGTACGCTCATGCTGTGACGGCGAATATCATCGGCATGTTCGTGACGCTACTTTTTGGCTCGTTATGGCTAAAGCTATTTGCCAACTTAACGTGGTCAGCAGCGCTCATATCGGGCGTATTACCGTTTATCGTAGCAGGCATTATAAAAGCATTCATTGCCGCAACAGTCGGTTTAACGTTAAAACGCCGCTTGCAGCAAGCTAAGCTACTTCTATAGAGACGAATACGTGTATACGTACTCAGAGGATATACACGTATTTTTTGTGATAAACAAGTCAATTATTTTCAATTCGTAGTTGAATTATGTTACGCAAATCAGTATGATAAAAAGGTATTTGCAGTTGCACTTCATATTAAGCTGAAAATAAGCATAAGATGTTTTAAAAATTTTTACGAAAAAGTATTGACGTATATCAAATACTCTTGTAAGATAATAAATGTCGCCAAGGTGACTTGCGACATGAACCTTGAAAACTGAACAACAAACGTTGATGAAACATAGCTAGTTTAACTAGCAAACAATTTTGGACATC
>JAXJTE010000070.1:0-8662 GCA_036309765.1 Caryophanon sp.
CTGCCAGTTGAATGGCTAATCAACACGCTTGGTTCAAATGATGTTTTTCGTGTAAACTTAGCCATGCTTATGGTCCTTTATGTTGGATTTGGATGGTTACCTACCGCCTAACCAGTATAAAGGATTTTTTTGTGCTTGTAATAAATGACAGAAAATTCAGTTTGGTTTAACGCATTGAATTATTTTGATGCGACACTAGTGTATAAACATAAATGTATAAATAGTTTTATCGATTCAAATTATTAGCGGTCGTATTGTCAGGGTCTGAACGGAAATGACCTTTTACATACGTACCATCTTCTCGGTGATAGCCGTCTACCCAATGAACCGATGTAAATGTCGGTGGTTTATAGTAATGTGAATGTTTTAACGGATCGTTGCCGAAACAGTTCGCATCATAGCCTGTTGTATATGATGGTGAAATCGGTGCGACGCTTGATTGATCGTAGTCGGTTGTCATCGATTCTGTAGATGACGGTATATGCATATCAATTGTTGAATAGTCCATCGTGAATGCCTCCTTAAATTGTGAGTAGCTTGTAGCTATTGAGTGCGGTATAAATATTTTGCTGATGCTCTTTTTCATCTTGTGCCGAGCAAGCGATGCGCTGCTGCTGTGCGTAAATCGCTTGTTGTTGTGTGTTAATCGCCTCGTTGTAACGTTTAAGCGCACTGTCATACACTTTATTGGCATTGTCCTCAATGAACGTATGGACGTTTTGTTCAAAGTCGTGTTGTACCGTTAGTAAATTTACTTGCAAGTCGCTAATTACTTGTGGACGCAGTTTGTTAAGCTGGTCTTGTAGCATTTTCTTTTGCAAATACGGCAAGCCGACCATTGCCATAATTGGTAATAGCAGCGTGCCACCGAGCGCTAAAAATAACGTGCTCGCTCCGCCAATCATTAAGCCGGACGTGAGCAGTGGATCGGACGTTTTTTGAACGCGAATGTTAACCGATTCGCTTTCTGCAAGTTCTTCAGACGGGATTACTTGAATGTAGACACGCTGCTGTAGCGTTGTCGTTAGCACGTCCGTTAACGATTGCTCAAGCTTGCTAATTAATACGTGTAAATGCGGTGCGTATTGCTCCATCCAATGCTTCATTTTACTGCGCAGCATGGCAGGAATTTCTTTTTCGAAAAAGTGAACGAACTGCGAGCCTTCGTATAGCTCAATGCGTTCGATTAGCTCGGACTCCATCTTTTTGAAAAACGTTGCGACGGATTTAGATGCCATTTGTTTAAAGTCGTGCACTTGCTCGTCGCGATATGCTTCAAGGTCGCGTAAAAAAATGTGTTGTTGCTCCTGCCATGCATCGACTTTTTCCTTTTGCATCGTGAGCTGTAGCTCGGTTTGTTCACTTAATAAAAGTAGCTGCTGTAAAGCGTCTGCTAGCTCAAACTGAATATGTGCGGCACGTTGCTTATAGCGTCGCGCCGTTTCTTCAATACGTGAGCTCGATTCACATAGCGCCGTTATTTTTTTATGCACATCATAATAGCCTGAAATGTGCAGTAACTCGTCGTCTTGTTCAGCAATCGCATCAATCGCTTCTACCGCAGAAAACGGAATGATATCAATCGTTAATTCAGGAAGTGCTGCTTGTAATTCACGTTTAATTCGTTCCACAATGAGCGGCAATTCTGCTTCGTCTACTGCATCTGCAAAGTTTGCGACAAATACGATGCGGTCTAGTCCTTGTGAAAGCAGCGTATCTGTTAAAAACGTAAATTCTGACTGACGAAGTGGGGTGCGGCAATCGAGTAAAAAGAAGACGATGTGTGCACGTGGAATGTATTGATACGTAATGTCCGAGCGCAATTCATTTACATCATTAAGTCCCGGTGTGTCAATGAGCAGCACGTTATTTTTCAAAAATGAAAGCGGCTGAAACACATTGATGTAATTAATATGTGATGCATCATCTAAACGCTTTGCGATAAATTGATCTAATATAGCAGACGAGTTAGCTTGTTCGATTGTGTCATCTAAATAATGAATATCGATGTGTGGCTCGCCGTATTGCAGTACGTTGATCGTTGCCGTTGTTGGAATGACACCGACTGGCAAAAGCGGCTCACCAATTAGCGCGTTAATAAACGATGATTTACCTGTACTAAACTCTCCGACAACAATGAATGTGTACGCATCTGATTCGATATCTTGTAATAAATGTTCAATATGCTGTAGTGGTTGCTGTAGCTGAAATTGTTCAGCTGTGCTGCGATATTGTTCAATTTCAGTTAACAGTGCTGTATGCATGCGCTTTGACTCCTTGATTGTTTGAATAATTTTGTAGCGTCGCTGTTAATGCTTCTCCGTGCTGTCGCAGCTGTATTTGACGTTCTTCTAACATCGAAATTTTATTTTGTTGCGCCGCTAATGATAAATGTTGGTTATTTAATAATGTCTTTGTTTTCGCTGTTTGTTTTTCGATGAGCTGCTGCGTGTAGTTTTCATACTGTTCTTGCATAGTTGACGCGAGCTTAGCTAATTGCTTTTCTACTTCTTTTCCTTGCGCTGTGTACGCTTTATCGTAACGTTTGCGCACTTGCTTTCGTAGCTCGTCATACACATCTTCATTAGAAGACGTATACGCTGTCACCGCTACACCGACTGCTGCACCACCGAGTAATCCCCAGCCAATTGTCCCGCCAGAAAGAGCGAGTAAAAAGCCACCAATTAGCCCGCCGATAATTGCTCCTTCTCGTACGTTTGACGAAGTTTGTTCTTTTCGTTGAGCAACTGGAATATGTGACCAGTCTGCCTTTTGTGCTGCATTTACAAATAACTTGTTCATCATTGTGGTCATTTCATTTTGTAGCGCTGTTGTTTCACGCCCGACCGTATTGTGTAGCAGCTCCTCAATTCGATCGGTTAACGATTGCTTTAGATTTGTTTCCATTTTTGCTGTTGCTAAATCAATTTCCGTTTTAATGGCATTCACATCTTTGCCGCGTTGAATATGTGTGTTTGCTGTATCATTTGCTTTTTGAATAATGTTTTGTGCTTCTTTTTTATACCAAACAGCAATTTGTTGTGATTGATTTTCAATTGATTGTTTTAGCTTCGATGATTTAGATTTCATATCTTTTTTCATCGTCGCTAATTGATTTTGAATGCTTGCTGTATGGCGATCGATGTCGTCAATTTTATGCACGAGAGATTGCAGTTCAAATGAGACACGATCTAGCTCTTCACCGAGTAAACGTTTCGTACGCTCAATCGGTTTACGCAGCTTCTCTTTGCCAGTATCATATGTTAAAAATTGCTTTAATGCATCTTCAAATTCGACAATGCCCGTTTCGTGAAGAGGCAACTGTTGCTGTGCTTTTCGCTGTTGACGACGACTCATCGTTTCCGTTTGTGCTTGCGGTACGTAATGGCGCAGTGCATGTAAAGCGGAAATAAAATGCACTTTATTCGTTTCAATCGATGTCGGCACATGTTTATAAAATACAGCTTCCACTTCTTTCAGTTGATCGGCGGGTACTAAATCTTTAAAGTTAATAACAAAAAAGATTTTTTTAATATCTGCATCCATTATGCGCTGCAAAAATGCTTCCTCACTAGCAGAGAAAATTTTATTTGCGTTTAACACGAAAATAGCGGCATCACTTCGAGGAATGTATTCATCTGTAATTTTCACGCGTTCTTCGTCCATATCGTTCGTACCAGGGCTATCAATGAGCACGACATTGTTGCGGCAAAGATCGGTCGGGTAGCCAACTTCTAAATGCGTTGGTGCAGCTTTTGTCATACTTAGCTTTTGGCGAATTTTTGAAGCGATACCGTCCATTTGTTGCTTATCTTCAGAAACGAACGTATCAAATTGCTCCTTCGTTAACGGCTCTTGTTTGCCATTGCTATAATGCACCGAAAATGCTGGCTGCTTAGCATAATAAATTTTGTTGAGTAGTGCAGTTGTCGGTACATTTGAATGAGGAAGCACTTCATTTTTTAGTAGTGCATTAATAAATGTTGATTTACCGTTACTAAATTCACCGACAACCATTACTTCAAACTGTTCACGCTGTAACGTATCAATGACCGTTTGAAGCTCTTTTTGTGTAGTTTGTGTACTAAAGTTTGCTACGTATGATGAGATTGAGGCAATTTGCTTCAATAACTTATTTTTCGTTTGCTCAAAATGTTGTAAATGTTCCATCGTTATTCGCTCCTAATAAAAAGTGTATGTGACAAATGCTTCATCGCCAGAAATCCATTCATTTTCGCCAATTTGAAGCCAGCCTGAAGAATTGTTCACATCATAAAACTCTACATATTCGTATTGATCTAACGTACCAATAATATCACCTGTTTGGTTTGGAGCGTTTCGTACGTTAATGAACTCCTTCGTAATAACCGTTACTTCGCCAATTGCTTCTAACGGTGCCGTTTCTTCTATTTCAATTGTTTCTGCTTCGACTGTTTCGGTTACTTCACTGCTCGTTTGTGCAGGAGGTTTTTGTTGTACAACGTTGTTTTGTTGCGGTGCGCTGCTTTGCGGTGTCGGTGTACTCGTCGTTTGTGGTGCTGTCGTTTGCGGCACCGTCGTTTGTTTTGGCGTTGGAGAAGCGACCACATATTTCGTATACGTCACATATTTTTTATCTCCAGAAATCCACGCATTGCTGCCAACTTTCAACCAACCTGTCGCATTGTCTACTGCATAGACGTTCACACGCTCGCCATTTAGCAAGCGCCCAAGTACTTGCCCATTTACATTCGTCGATGCACGCACATTTAAAAAGTCATCTGTTTTTATAACTGCTTCACCAATTGGATTGGGCAAGCTATTTTTGCCTGTGTATGGCCATGAAATCGATAAATGCTTATCGCTTTCCACCCATGCACCATTGCCGATATCGACCCAATCACCGCTTGCTGTATCATAAATAGATACAGTTGATTTGTTTTCTAAATAGCCAATCATTGCACTACTGCGTGAAGGTTGGCTGAAAATTGCGACATTATGGCTCGTAACTGTTGCCTGTTGAAGCGGCGTCGCATTCGTTTGTAAACGTGCATTTAATTCTTGCTGGTTAAATGACACGTCGCTTTTGTTGTATACAATCCATTGGTCTTCACCGAGCTTCATGCGTAGGCGTTCACTTACTGCTAATATGTCATACGCTTCGCCTGCTCTTAAATAGCCAATCGGTGTCCCGTCTGCATCTGGGTGACTAAATACAGGAACACGATCGTGTGAAGGTGTAACATAGCCGAGAGAATCGCTGCTACTTATTGAAGATGGGCTAATAGTTGTTACGCTTCTTGTTGAGTCCGTTACGCGTGCTGTTGGAGTGTGCGAAGAATCATCTGCATCATACGTTTCGTAATTGTATTCGTCTGTGTCGTCATAATCAGAATCATCATCGTATTGTTCGTCATAGTCGTCTTCATTGTTTATTAATTGGAATAACGCGGAATTTTCATTTTGTAATGAGCTGACGACTGTAGAGCTGACTGTGCCTAAGCCGATAAATGCAGTAGCTGTAAGCGGTAATAATGTGACGATTCGGTAAGAGGATAAATGTTTTCCTTCGATTGGATGTAGTGAATGAATCGTTTCTTGAGGTAATAGGGGTGTATGATTCCATTCATATTGTTCTTGCACAATCGTTTTTTCCATTAATTTTTCATTATACGAAGAAATGTCTTTTCTCATTGCTAAATGTCTTTTTACATGTACAAATACGATAGTAGATGCCACATTTTCGTCTAATTGCTTTATTAACATATGCGCCTTCACAATCGGCAGCCAGCTATTAATTAACGTATTCGCATCTTGCAACAATCGCTCATTTTCTGTTTGCTGTTGCGCAATTTCTTCATTATATATTTGTTGCTGTGTCATTAAATCATCTTGTAGTGGCTGCATAATACTTTCCACTTCTACATCATAGTCGTACCAGCTTTCAAGTAATTGTTGCTCCTTTAAATAGACTAATCCGAGACGTTCCTTATAAGTACGTTCTTTTTGTGTTAATAATTTGTATATTTCGTTTAATGATTGCAACTCGCTTTTTCGGAATAAAATACGTTTAAGTAAATGCACATTTGTTTTTTGCTTAAACTGTGCATTATAATTCGCTACGTTTTCATTAAAATAATGAATGTCCCATTTTAACTTAGACGGAAATTCTAAATTACTTTCTAAATCTTTAACTGGCATTTCGCGTTCAATCGCTTCTTGCTCGTATTGCCTTAACCATTTACTTACATCTGTTTCGCTTGTAAAAATTTTCGAAATCTCAGCTTGTGATTTCTGCAATTGTTTGTAGCGTGATTTGAGCGTATTTAATTTGTTTGTATTTTTGTTATGAGCGGTTTCATGTAATTGTTCTAACGTATCGAGTAGTGTCAAATACGACGATGTATGAAGTAACTGCTTAATTGCTTCATGAAACGATGCGCTAAACTCTTCTACTAAAGGAATAAGACGCATATAACGCTTCGAACGATCAATTTGGATGCGTGCTAGCTGTTGCTTAAGAATGAGGATATTGCTTAAATCTAACAAATCATCATCTTGTTCCTCAATTGCCTCCAACGCTTCTTTAGCAGATACGCCGACTACATCACGTACAGTACCTTCTAATTTCCTCGTCGTTAGATCGTATAAATCCGTTAAATCGTCCGAATCAGACAAATCAATCATGTTGATGACACCGAGTGGATGCAACTGGAGCTTCAATAACTTTTTCAGTTCCGTCATTTCGCTGCTCGTGCCGATTTTACCGAAGTTAAAAATCCAAATGCCATCGTCTGCTTCTTTATAAACGTTCATTGCTTGCTCTGTATGGTCGTCATTTAACGAGTTAAGCCCAGGTGTATCAATGAGCGTCATATTTTTTAAAATCGGGGCATTCACATACACATTTATGTATTGAAGTCCGCTTCGTACGGTCGATGTTTCACGTTCAGATGAGAAGACAGCAAGCTGTGTTAGCGCGTGACGTGTTATATCACCGTTGCCATATACAGCTTCAAAATATTCATCTTGTTCACTGTAGCGTAAAAATGTTGTAATCGCAGTTGTTGCGACGGCTCCTGTAGGTAAAATTGGGCGTTCAAGTAATGCATTAATTAATGAAGATTTCCCAGCACTAAATTCACCCATAACGAGTATACGAACGTTATCGTTATGGAAATCAAGCAGCTGTTGAATGCGATGTTCAAAGTGCTGCAGTTGCGGTGTACTCGCAACTAGTTGGTGAAGCTGTTGTAAAATATCGATATTCATATAAATGTTCACGCTACTTCCGTTAGTTTTAATGACCTATAAATTGAAAATATACAAGACAATGATAACATAAAAATTGTAATTAATGGTTTGCAAAATAGAATGAACCAACTTTTTGAATATTTTAGGAAAAGACATCGCAAATAGCATAAAATTTAATAGTCTAGTTGTAGCATAACAATATTGGTTTATGAGTAAATGGAATATGAATTTATTACTGAAATCAAAGGTTAATGTACTAAATGATACTTGAAATAAAAAGTGGGTTTCTTTTTTTGTAACGAGGCTTGAGGCTTCGCAAATACGATGCAGTAACGATAAGAACCCGACCGTGGAAAAGCTAGTCGATGTAGAAAATTACTTCAGGGTGCAGTGAAAGGTTTTAGGTCATTCGATGCAATCATGAATCGATAAAATAATTTCCCCTAAAACATGAACAGAGTGGCAAAAATGAAGTATACTATTATCGTCGTGCATCACAACGCATTTTTTCATGAAGGAAGCGGCAGTAACAGTAGGAATATGTCTTTTTTTTGACAAGTGCGGAAAAAAGTTATCCTTTTCCTTCGTTCGAAACGGTCTATTTTCGTAAATTCAGGTAAAATGACATCGTAACGTGTACAATATATAGAGCAGCGATAAATGTGATGAATTCCGTGAAGTTGCGAAAAACGAGGAAGACAATTGACAAAACATCGGTCGCCTTATTTTGCATCGCAGCAATGGCATTTATGCGCACAACAAAGAGAAAACAATGTAGGGGGATTTAGCAATATGGCTAAAGCAACAAAATCAGTAATCGCAGCGGTACTTGCGACAACAGCAGTCGTACCAGCAATCGCAGTATCAGCAAACGAAGCAACAACAACGTCTGTACAAGTAACGACGGAGCAAGTTGCGAACACAATTGACTTTACATTACAGGAGCCAACAGGTCGCCTTGGAACATACGTAACAGGTCCGGCAACGTTAGTAGAGCGTAACGGTGCACAATATATGCAGCTAAACTTATCAGACGCAGTGCTTGAAATGGTCGAGCAAGTGTTAGTCGGTAAAATTTCAGCGCTTGAAACGAACAACGGCAAAAAAACAGTGATGATTCGTTTAACGGAAGACTATGCACCAATTAATGTAGACTTTACATTAAATTCACCGTTCGTATCAGGAAACTTTGAAGCGGTCATTACACCAACCGCACCGCTTTTAGGAGCACCACAACAGCCACCGACTGAAGAGAAACCAGAACAGCCAGAAGAAAAACCGACACCGACACAGCCGGCACCAGAAAAGCCAGTTGAAGAGCAAAAGCCAGTATTTGAAGAAGGCGATTTCGGTGAAGTGGCAAACGGTGTGTATGACATTACATACGATGCAATCAACCCAAATGACAACACAGTAGGCTACACAGCGA
>JAXJTE010000071.1:0-7989 GCA_036309765.1 Caryophanon sp.
GCCAATATTTTAATCAAAACACGACGTACACGCTCATAATCGATGAGTACGGCTCGTTTCGCATTGCAAACATTGGCATTTAAAACTGAAAAAGGTGTACGTTGAGTCGCAAAGGAACTCGTCGTACACCTTTTTATTTGTCGATCACTAGGCAACACACAGGTTGATGCTGCTCGTGCGCGTCGTCATATAATTGCTGTAAATGCGCGAGCGTCAATTCGTCTGCATGAATCATTGTTGTCGGCACATCATATTCGTCAAGCCACACTTGTTGCAGCTCAATCACTTGTCCGTCTTGCTGATGCGCTTTAATGTAGTCAAATAGCTGCTGCACACGCTCGGCTGTGTAGTGAAAGCTCAACTCGTAAATGAACGGCTGCTTCGTGTAGTCGCTCACGTCATAATACGTATCTGCTGTAATCGTCAGCTCATACAAATCTTCTTCATTCTCAATGACGAGCAGCTGTGCCTCTGGGTCCATCTCTTCCCACGGTAAAAATTCATGTGCCTCGATATTACGTGCCATCGCCTCGCGCACCGTTATGTATGCTTCCTTCCCCTTCACTTCAGGCAACTTCAAATTACTCGCAATGAATGTACAATAACTCAATTTTATGACCCCCTACGTATTCTGTTCTATGTAAGCATAGGTCAGTTACATACACAATTTCAAGCAATCACCTTAGCCTTCAACGCATTCAAGTAATTTTGCGAAATTTCTACTACTTCTCTTTCACAACACTCATTGCTTTGTCATGAATGTCATACGATAACGTGATGCATTTTATTAGCTGAAAAGTTACACGTTTAGTAAATATTTAGAAATTCATACGCTTATTTTGTATAAAACATGTATAATAAGCAAGGCACTTTCTTCAATTACGAACGTTCGGTAGTTTATGTATGGAAAAAACATTCTATTTATTTTTAAAGGAGCAACGATTTTTATGAAAAATTGGCTATTACAAAAATTATTCGTCGGATTCCTCGGCATCATCGTCGTGTTTACTGTTGCTATTGGCTTCGCATTTTTCTTCGCGACAAAAAGCATCGTCCAAACATCGTACATGGAAAAATCGACGTTGTCTGCGGAGTTTTTAGTCGATCAGCTCGATGTTAAAAAAGTACAGCAGCTTGCAAGCAATCCAGTAGAGGGCGACGTTTATACGGAGCTTCAGCAGCAGTTGACAGATTTACTGGAGCTGAATCCATTAACATACATGTACATTATCGTGCCGCCGCTCGCTGGTGAAACGGAGGCAACGACACTCGTTGATGGCGGTGACTTCTCCACTGGCGAAGTATACAAAATGGGCGAAACGATCGAAGGCATTGAGTATAACATTGTACTTGAGGGGCTTAAGAAAAATGGCTCGTTCTCGCAATATCAAGAAACCGAGGATTTCGGTAATTTAATCGCCTCATACGTGCCATTAAAAGACGAGCAAGGCAATATTTTTGCGATTTTCGGTGTCGATGATGAGTTTAACTTACTCGGTACCATTCAAGAACGTGCATTAAAGGATACGCTGCCGTTATTTTTAATGACAATCATTGCGCTTAGTGCCGTCATCGTCACAGTTGCCGCATTTTCACTTTATCGCATGTTCAAACCAGTCATTGCACTGCGCGAGGCAACACTTGCGATGAATGAAGGGCAGCTCATGGAGGCCACACGCGTCATTCAGCACATTGATATGACGAAAAAATCGGCAATCGTCAACTTCGCACGCGATTTCCGTTCGACGCTACAATCGTTCACGCGCCTCGTTGAAAACGTCAGCAAATTTTTACGAACGCTTCTTAGCACGTCGCAGGAAATTAAGAGCGTATCGCATAACGTCAAGCATTCGAGCGTGTCGTTAAAGCAATCCATCGTCGAAATTAACGACGGCATTCGCGCGCAGCAATCGATCGTTGAAACAGCGAATTCGAACTTTAGCCAAATGGAGACGCAAATCGAGCATATTCATGAGCATGTCGATACCGTAATCGAAAGCTTATCTACAACGACTGTACTCATTGAGCAAAACGCAGAAAACGCAAGATTCGTCAGCACAAAGGTCGAACAAATGGCACAAACTGCTGAAAAAACGGCAGATGAAGTGACACTCCTTGCGACGAAATATAGCAGTATCGAGGAAATGGTCGGCGTCATTCAACAAATTGCTGAGCAAACGAACTTACTATCACTGAATGCGTCGATTGAAGCGGCTCGTGCAGGTGAATCAGGTAAAGGGTTCGCGGTCGTAGCAGATGAGGTGAAAAAACTGTCGACATTGACGCAGCATTCCGCAGAACACATTCGCGCAGAAATCGAGCAATTCAAACAAGTGACCGAGCATGTGCTAGCGCAAATTACAGCAAGCACCAGCGACGTACAAGCTGGCTCAACGCTCGTCAAAAATATTCAAGCTGAGCTTCAAGAAGTACTTCAGTCATCAAAGCTCGTTATGGCGAACGTCGAAGCAGTTGCCGAAAGCTCGAATACAATTCGCTCAACAGCACAGCTTGTGAACGATTCGATTCAGCAAACATACAGCATTACGAGCAAAATTTTACATGGCTCCGAAACGATTAGCCAAACCGCACACGTACAAGACGATGCTGTACTCGACTTGACAGCATCTGTGCAAGACCTCACAGCGGTTGTCGATAATTTAGATGATTTACTAAAGCACTATCAGCTAGACTAACAAAAAAGGCTGCTCGGCACAAAAATGTGTCGAACAGCCTTTTTGTTTGTAAAATTCAAAACACCATCTGCTTCAATTAGCAGACGGTGCTTGCACGAGCAAATGGCAGCGCATACGCAAACAATGTCGTGTGCGTTGTTCAACAACTTTCAACATATCCATCGTACGTGCCTTTTTTTGTCGTATCAACTGGCCATTTGTTTCGCTTTTGTTTTACTTTACGACATTTTTTGCTACCGCAGTTCAGCGACGAGGTGTGTAGCTGGTGCAACAGCTTGCGTAAACGCTTGCTGTGACGGTGCTTTCACCTCCAATGTTAATAATGTCGCTGAGTAACTATCAAACAACATCATAAAATACAATAAAAACAAAACAACTTTCCTTCAATGATCCAACGATTCATTTCCCCTTTATCACTTGATATAGTATTGTACGCATTTCGTCGCAAAAGGTTTCATTTTTTTATTTTTTTCGCATTCGTTTCACTTTGTAAAAAATGTATAATTAATAACGTGAAAATCCTATAAGGTTAACGAACGGTCGTCAGCATGCTTGACTATTTTCATATTTTTAGTGAAAATAAACTAAGTGGACGCTATATGTCTAATGACTGTTTTTATATCTATTTACCATTTTTTAGTGTAAAATAGTAGCAAATAGTATAAAAGTGACTATTTCGTTCGATTTACACCACCTTGTTGGTAGTTATTTCTTTTCCTAAAGGGAGCGAATATTATGAAAAATTGGCTATTAAAAAAATTAGCACTTGGTTTTTTTGCCATTGTTTTTGTTTTTACCGTTACGATTGGCTTTGCGTTCTTCTTCGCTACACAAAGCATCGTGAAAACATCTTACATGGAAAAATCTACATTGTCTGCTGAATTTTTAGTCGAACAGCTGGATCTCAATAAAGTACAGCAGCTCGTGGACAACGCTGAAGAAAATGACGTGTATACCGAGCTTCAGCAGCAGCTAACGAAATTGCTCGAGCTGAACCCGTTAACGTACATGTACATCGTTGTACCTCCCGTTGATGGACAGCAAGATGCAATGACACTCGTCGATGGCGGTGACTTTTCCACTGGTGAGGTATACGCGCTCGGGGAATCGATGGAGGGCGTACATTACGATTTAGTGCTAGAGGAGCTAAAACAGCACGGCTCCTATTCAGAGTATGAGGAAACAGAGGATTTTGGCAACTTAATTACTTCATACGTGCCACTACAAAACGAGCAAGGTGACATTTTTGCCATTTTTGGTGTCGATGATGAGTTCAATTTACTCGATACCATTCAAGAGCGTGCATTAAAAGATACGTTGCCACTGTTTTTAACGACGATTATTTTATTAAGTATCATTATTGTCGCTACGGTTTCTGTATATTCTTATTACACGTTCCGCCCCGTTATTTTACTACGCCATGCGACACTTGCTATGAATGATGGTCAGCTTATGGATGCAACACGTATCATTCAACAAATTGACATGACAAAAAAATCAGCCATCGTGAATTTCGCTCGTGCATTCCGTTCGACGCTACAATCATTCACACGCATGATTGACAACTTAAGTAAATTTCTAAGAACGATGCTCAGCACATCTGAAGAAATTCAAGATGTTTCGCACAAAATCAAAACATCAAATATCGCGTTAAAGACGTCCATTATTTCGATCGACGAAAATATTCGCGAGCAGCAATCCCTTGTGAAAACGGCAAACAGCAATTTCGAGCAAATGGAAACACAGCTCGATCATATTCATACGCATGTCGATTCTGTAATTGACAGCTTATCGACAACGACGTCACTCATTGAGCAAAATGCCGAAAATGCAAGCTTCGTTAGCACAAAGGTCGAGCAAATGGCGCAATCTGCTGAAAAAACAGCACAGGACGTTACATTGCTTGCAACGAAATACGGCAAAATTGAAGATATGGTTGGCGTCATTCAACAAATTGCCGAGCAAACAAGCTTATTATCATTAAACGCATCCGTCGAAGCATCTCGTGCAGGCGAGGCGGGCAAAGGCTTTGCGGTCGTAGCAAATGAAGTGAAAAACTTATCCGAGCTAACGCAGCGCTCCGCCGAACATATTCGCTTAGAAATTGAACAGTTCAAACAAGTTACACAGCTTGTGCTAACGCAAATTAACGTTAGTACAAATGAAGTGCAAGACGGCGCACAGCTTGTAAAAAACATTCAAACGGAGCTACACAACGTTCTTGAATCATCAAAACTCGTTATGACGAACGTTGAAGCAGTCGCAAGTAGCTCAACAACGATTCGCTCACAAGCAGATTTAGTAAATAACTCGATTCAACAAACGTACGACATCACGACGAAAATTTTACAACGCTCTGAAAAAATTGGCGACACGGCACAAGTGCAAGACGAAGCGGTTGCTGGTTTAACGCTTTCCGTTGCCCAAATGGCGAAAATTGTGACGAACTTAGAACGTATGTTGAAGAAATATAACTTAGATTAAACAAAAAAGGGAGTGCAACAAGTTTGACTTGTCGCACTCCCTCATTTTTTATTGATACACTTTGATCGTCACTGTACGACGACCCCATTTGTATGCTGAGTTTTTTGTTTTCATGAATAAATCGATTTTATTACCTTTGATTGCACCGCCAGTATCACCAGCGATTGCTTCTCCGTACCCTTCGACCCAAACTTTTGAGCCTAATGGAATGATACGTGGGTCTACGGCAATGACTTTTTGGTTTGGATTTTTGCGTAAGTTAATGCCCGTTGCTGTCACACCTGAGCAGCCTGTACAATATGCTGTGTACGCCGTTGCTGTTACGCGTAACGTTTTGAATTTACGTGTGTCCGCAGGTTTTTGTGCTGTCGCAGGCTTTGACGTAGCTGTTGACGCTTTTGCTGACGGTACAATTAATTTTTGACCTACTTGCACTGTATTTGATTTTAAGTTATTTGTCGTTTTTAATTTTGCTACAGATGTACCGTGCTTTTGTGCAATTGTCGATAAAGTCTCACCTTTTACGACTTGGTATGTAGCTGCTTCTGTCGGCGCGGCAAAAAGTGTTAATGCAATTAATGCAGCACTAAGAAAAGTTACTAGTTTTTGGATCGGCATGAAGTTCCTCCGTTGTTTTCGTTGTTTTTTCATTTCACACTTATAATCTTACCGTTCCTATATTTCAGTTCTGTAACAAAGCCGCGTTAACTATGTTACAAAAGTATTACGGTATTTGTTACATTACAGTTATATGACATCGTTTGTAACACGAAAGCCTTAAAAAATCCAACTAATGGATATTAAAGGGATTAAATGACACATTAATAGTCAGACTATTCGAGAAACAAAAAAACAAGCATACGACGACTGCCGCATGCTTGCCTCTATATTATGGATTACGTACCCACGTTAATCCGATTGTGCCCTCACCTGCATGCACACCAACTGCTGCTGATAACGGAATCGTAATAAATTTCGTGTTCGGGAATTGTGCTGCTAATTCCGATTTCCACTCATTCGCTGTTTTTTCGTCGTTACAGTTAATGACTGCCGCCTCGTCCACACCGTTTGCTTTTACATCTTTTTCGAATAAATCAATAATTTCTTTACGCGCTCGTTTATCAGCACGCACTTTTTTCTCAACGAAGCAAACACCAGCATCGTCATATGAAATAACAAGCTTAATGTTTAATAAGTTACTAATGAACATTGCTGTACCTGATACGCGGCCGCTTTTGTGCAGCTGCGAAAGACTTGCTGGAATGAATGATAATGACGCACGATCGCGTAATGCATTCGCCGACTTCACAATTTCCTCTGGCTCAACGCCTTGAGCATGCAAATCCATTGCATGCTCAAGCATTTTTTCCATCGTGTACGAACCGATGCGTGAATCGATTGGGTATACTTTGAAGCCTGCTTGCTCGGCGGCCATTGGTGATGACGTAACTGTGCCTGACTGCTGACCTGATACGTGTACCGCAATCGCGTAATCATACCCTTCAGCTTTTAATTTTTCATACAATGCAACATGCTCACCGAAGCTCGGCTGTGACGTTTTCGGATGTGACTTTGCGTTGCGTAATTTATCGTAAAACGTTTCATGTGTGAAATCAACCGTCTCTTTAAACGAACCATCTTCAAAAACCATTACTAATGGCAATACATGAACGTTATGCTGTGTAATAAACTCTGGTGATAATAGGGCGGCAGTATCTGTTACCCATGCTACTTTTTTGCTCAAGAAAATTCTCCTTCATGTAACGATATTTCTATAAAAATCGTAATGGATTCGCTATCATTCATATAGTGACAAATGTCATATTACACATAATATTTCTAACACTCGACATAATTTCGACATGTTTTTTATCCATTCTCAATCGCGTTTCTTTTCACACAATTTTCATCAATATGTCACAAAAAAATAACAGTATATATTGCCTATCTCAGCACAGTTTCATATAATAAATGAAAATAATTGGAATGGGAGTGTTTATTATTACACATGTCGCACAAATTAATGCCGTTACAGAGCCAATGATTTTATATGCAATCGATGCTAGCCATCTTCAGCAATTCAAACAACTTGCGCATGCACAGCATTTCCCGACAATTCATTTGAACGAAAAACTCGATCTACTTAATCCATTCATTACGACCGCGAATATTTGGTTTGCGCTGAAAACACATAACAGCCCGTCTCATAAACGATTCTTTATCGATGAAACGAAGCGCTTTGCGTACGGTGCCGCTATTTTTCAGCTCGAATCTCTTGAACGCAACCGCATCATTCGTACATTTGTGAAGCGCAAAAGTACGAATGACGACATGCTCATCCTTCTCGCCTACCACTTAAGCTATTACGTTATGGACTGGGTTGTACGCGTCATGGAAGCAGTCGATGAAAGTGAAACGGTTAACTATTATTTAAAAGAAGAAAACTTTAACCAAAACATTGACACACAGCATGAGGATGAACATCAGCGTATGCAGCGTACGTATTTGCAGGCGATGATTGTAAATGCGAAACAAACAAATAATTTCCAAAAAGCAATTAACAATGCCATTCATGATACGTATAATCTGTTAAACGTAAACATATAATAGAAGAAACACAAAAGGACGCGCTGTTTATAGCACGTCCTTTTGTCATTAATGTGGTAAAAACATAAGCTGCATCGCAAATAAAATCGCAAACGCGTACATAAGTGGATGCACTTCCTTATGCTTTCCGACTACAAGCTTTAATAACGGATAGCTAATGAAGCTATCCGTTATTAAAGCTTGTAGTCGGAAAGCATAAGGA
>JAXJTE010000072.1:0-66267 GCA_036309765.1 Caryophanon sp.
CAAAGATGCGATTGCGCGTGGCATTACGAAGCCAGTGCAAGGCAACTTAGACCCATCGTTTTTACTATCGGATTGGTCAGTGATCGAAAAGCGTGCAAAAGACATTATTGACCAAGGTGTTCACGCAAGCGGGCATATTTTCAACTTAGGTCATGGTGTATTCCCAGAAGTAAACCCAGACGTACTAAAACGTTTAACGACATTTGTACACGAATATAGCGCACAAGTACGCGCACAACAATAATAGAGGTGAATGAATATGAAACCAGTACGTGGATTATTAGTGATGGCATACGGTACGCCGTATAAAGAAGAAGACATCGAGCGTTACTACACACACATTCGTCACGGACGTAAACCTTCACAGGAGCATATTGATGACTTAACAGAGCGCTACCGTGCAATCGGCGGCATTTCACCACTTGCGAAAATGACAGAGGCGCAAGCAAACACATTATGTGCACGTTTAAACGAAGTGCAAGACGCAGTAGAATATAAAGTATTTATCGGCTTAAAGCATATCGAGCCGTTCGTGGAAGATGCAGTGGAGGCGATGGTCGCAGAAGGCATTACAGAAGCGGTTTCAATCGTACTTGCCCCGCACTTCTCGACGTTCTCGATTAAATCATACAACGGTCGTGCACAAGCGCATATCGAAAAGCTTGGCGCGAACCTGTCATTAACGTCAGTGGAATCTTGGTACAAGCAGCCGAAGTTCATCGAGTTTTGGAAAGACGCAGTAAACGGCGAGCTTGCAAAAATCGAAGACAAAGAAAAAGCATGCTTAATCGTATCGAACCACTCGTTACCAGAAAAAATTAAGCTAGCAGGCGACCCGTACGAGGAACAATTAATCGAAACAGCTCGTTTAATTGAAGAAGCGTCGGACATCGTAAACGTTGAAGTCGGCTGGCAATCAGCTGGTCAAACGCCAGAGCCTTGGTTAGGACCAGATGTGCAAGACTTAACGCGCGAGCTATTTGAACAAAACGGCTACACGTCATTTATTTACACACCAGTCGGCTTCGTAACAGAGCATTTAGAAGTGCTATACGATAACGACATCGAATGTAGAGTCGTGTGCGATGATATCGGTGTGGCTTACTACCGTCCAACGATGCCAAACACACATCCATTATTTATTGATGCAATGGTAGATGCCATTCATGACAAACTAAACGCATAAACGTAATAACGAGGAGTTATTGAAATACATAGCTCCTCTGTTTCTGTGATTCGTCGACATTTGTCGAAAAGTGACAGAAGCAAAATAATTACGTGCGAAACAGAAAGTGATGATGAGAGTGACAAATAAACAGAGGAAGGTTGTTATTATTGGTGCAGGGATTACTGGGCTAACGACCGCGTTTTATATGCAAAAGCAAGTGCGCGAAGAGAAGCTGCCAGTAGAAGTGCTGCTGCTCGATGCGTCGTTACGTACAGGTGGCAAAATCGAAACGCTGCGCCAAGATGGCTACATTATCGAGCGCGGCCCTGAATCATTTTACGATCAGCACGGTGATGTCGAGCGCTTAGCACAAGATTTATACATTCGTTCAAAAATGATGTATAACAATATCGGTGATTCGTATATCGCCGTTCATGAACAGATGCATCTAGTGCCAAATCATTTCACCGTGAGCCGCACGAGCAATGACAATCCATCGTTTATGACGACGAATTTATTGTCACTCGGTGGGAAGCTGCGTGCCATGCGTGATATCGTACTACCACGAGGCGAGCATCAAGACGAATCCGTTGCGCAGTTTTTCAAGCGTCGCGTCGGTACAGAAGTCGTTGAAAACTTTATCGAACCACTGCTTGCAGGCACATTCGCAGGCGACATTGACCAATTAAGCATGCGCTCGATGTTCCCGGAGCTATACGAATTAGAAGCAGAACACCGCAGCTTGTTAAAAGGTTTAAAGAAGACGGACATTTTATTTTTACCAAATGAAGTGCGTCATCAGCGTGGTGTATACCAAACGTTTGAGCGTGGCTTACAAACATTGGTCCAGTCGCTAGAGGAAAGCTTAGTGCCAAATACGCTGCGTAAAGGTGTGCGTGTAGAGCAAGTCGAATCAACAGGAAGCGGTGTTGTGCTGCATTTAAATAACGGCGAAAAGCTAACAGCAGACGAATTAATCGTAGCAACACCATTTGCGGCAGCGAAAAAAATGCTGCAATGTGAAGGTGTGTTTGAGGACATTCAGCCGGTGAAAAGCGCGACGATTGCGACTGTGACGTTAGCGTTTAAAAAAGAACAAATTCAAAAGTACGAAGAAGCAATCAATTTCTTCGTATCGCGTAATTCAAGCTATGCGATTACGTCTTGTACATTTTCACATAATAAATGGGACGGTGTAGCGCCAGACGATCAAGCGTTACTGCGCGTGTATTTAGGGCGCGTCGGCGATGAAACAATGGTGGAGCTATCCGATTCTGAAATTGAAAAAATTGTGCTACGTGACTTAGAGGAAGCGATTGGCTTAACCGGTCAGCCACAGCTAACGATCGTATCGCGCTGGAAAGAAGCGATGCCGCAATACGTTGTTGGGCATGAGGCAGCAGTGCAAGCAATCCAACAAAACTTAGCGAAACACTTGCCGACTGTACATGTGACAGGTAGCTCGTACGAAGGTGTCAGCATTCCGAGCTGCGTTGCGCAAGGGCGTGCGATGGCGAAGCGTATTTTAACGAAGCTATTACAGGCAGATTACACAGATGCATAATTCATTCCCCGTAGACGAAAATGTTTACGGGGTTTTTACTATTGTCACAGTAACATTACAAATAAGAAAAATATGTTTTTTTACAGAAAATATCGTGTAAAAGCTCTGTATTCATCGTACACTTAAGGAAATGAAGCATATGGAGGAGATGACATGAAACGGAAATGGAGTGGATTATTATTAGCGACGTGGTTACTTGCGGCATGCGGTGAGTCCGAAGCGGTATCTTCCTCATATACAGAGCAAATGGAAATGATCGACGTAACATTTTTAACGCCGCTTGAAGTACCAGTAGGCGATGTGACGTTATCGGTCGCACTTACGCAGGCGGAGGACATTGTTGAAGATGCCGATAGCGTCGTATTTGAAGTGTGGCAAGCAGGGAAATCAACGGAATCTATACATATCGATGCACAGTATGTAGAAGATGGCATTTACGAAGTGGCGCATACGTTTGATGAAGCGGGCGTGTATTACATGTTTGCACATACGACAGCGCGCGGCTTACACGTCATGCCGAAGCAACAAATAATCGTCGGCGATGTCGATTTGCAAAGCGCGAATGTAGATGACAACTATACAGGTTCGATGACCGAGCGAAAGTAGTTGCATGCACTTCGTAAAAGGCGTACAATTGTGACCGAAATGAAAGTTTGGTCAGAGGGGGTCTGTACATGGACCGCAAGCAAGAAATTATTCGCGCTGCTACGAACTGCTTTACGATGTTTGGCTACAAGGCGACGACGATGGAGCAAGTAGCGAAAATTGCGAACGTCGGTAAAGGAACGATTTATACGTTTTTTAACAATAAAGAAGAGCTGTTTAATGACATCGTGCTAACGCTCATTCGTGAAATGAAAGTCGAGGCAGATGCAGTGCTTGACCCGACGCTTTCATTAATGGACAATGCACAGCGCGCGATGATGAAAATGCTACAATTTCGCGAGCAGCATTTGTTATTTGCGAAGCTCGTAGAAGAAGAAAAGGCGCTGCGCACACCAGCTGTCAAGCAAATGATCGTCGCGATCGAAGAGGAAATTGTATCGTACGTTGCAAGTCGCATTGAAGCGGGCGTTGCGAAAGGCGAAGTGCGCGAATGCGATGCGCAAATGGTTGCGTACTTATTGTTAAAATCGTATTTAGCGTTCGTCGTCGATTGGCAAGAATCACACGACGAGCCGTTGCCAGAGGAGCGCATTTGGCAACTATTTAAAGAAACGATTTTTAGAGGATTAGCGATTGAAAAGTAAACTTGTCACGTGCAAGTTTCTTTTTTTGAGTAAGTTGACCAAATGAACAAAATGGTCATGAAGTATTGAGGAGGAGTAAACGATGCTAAAGTCAGAGTGGAAGCATCTTTGTCGTACACCTAAAGGCATCGCGGCCATTATCGCCATCATGATGTTGCCAATCGTCTACACAGGCTTGTTTTTGTGGGCTTTTTGGGACCCGTATAGCAATTTAGATGCGTTGCCAGTAGCGATAGTAAACGATGATGTTTCCTACGATTTTGAAGGCGAGACGTTACAGCTTGGTGATGATTTAGTAGAAAAGTTAATTGATAGCAACACGTTTCAGTTTGACGAAGTGTTAGCCGACGAGGCACAAGCAGGGTTAGATGCAGGGAATTATTATTTAATTATCGAAATTCCAAAGACGTTTTCACAGCACGCCACGACATTGCTAGATGAAGAGCCGCAAAAGCTGATGATCAACTACGTCGCAAACGAAGGGCAAAACTTTTTAGGTGGGCAAATTGGCGAGACAGCGGTGACGAAAATTCGTGAAGAGGTGAATGAGCAAGTAGCACGTACGTATGCTGAAATGCTATTTGAGTCGATTGTGCAAGCAGGTGACGGCATGGTCGAGGCAACAAACGGCGCGGTGGAACTTCAAACAGGTGCGCTTAATTTAGCAAGCGGCACGACGGATTTAAAAGAGTATTTAAAAAAGCTTGCGTCGAGTACGGTTTCACTCGTAGCAGGCATAACTGACATACAAGATGGTGTGAAACAAGCACAAGACGGCGCAGCAACACTTGCGGACGGCTTACATGAGCTAGCAGACGGAAATGTGCAGCTTCAAAGCGGTATTACAGACGTAGCGGCCGGTGCATCGACGCTACGCACAGGGCTGACGGATTACACGAGCGGCGTTTCACAAGTTGCGACAGGCTACGAAACGTTGCAGCAAAAGCAACAGCAATTCGAAGCGGGTATGGAAACGTTTGCGACGTCTACAGCGGCATTAGCAGAAGGGGCGACAAAGCTACACACAAGCACCGAGCAGCTTACAGCAGGCACAGCAACAATCGCAACTGGTGCAGCAGAAGCAGCTGCTGGCGTTGCACAAGTCGCACAAGGCGCAAACAATGTAGCAGACGAAATGGTAATAGTAAGCGACAAAAGTGCGGCATTACAGCAAGGCACAGCGACAATAGCCGCGAACGCACAGCAGCTACAGCAAGCCATTCATGCAGTAAATGAGCAGTTGCAACAAGGCAATACGCAGCAAGCAGTCACGATGATGAACGAGCTAACGACTGCGAGTGACGTGTTAGCAGCAGGTGCATCACAGCTACAGCAAGGCGCGAGCGAGTTAACAGTTGGCACGCAGCAAATCGCAACGGGTGCAGCAGACGTTTCAAACGGATTGACGCGTGCAAATGATGCCGTTACACAAGTTGCTTCTGGGGCAGCATCATTGCAAGCAAGTACCGAGCAATTGCATGAAGGAACAAGTACGCTCTCAGCAGGTGTTAACGAAGTGGTTACTGCAAGTACGACGATTCATGGTCATACAACGCAACTAACAGCAGGCTACGCGGAAGCATTTACAGGATTAAAGCGATTAACGGCGGAAAATACGGCGCTCATATCTGGTGCTGAACAGCTACAGCAAGGGCTTACGACAATCGGACAAAAGATGACCGACTTTGGATTGGGGCTTGCATCTGCTGAAAAGGGCTCTATCGATTTATCGACAGGTGTGGATACACTTGCGGCAGGTACGGTTGATTTAGTAACAGGCACGAAGGAATTGTCGACGTCATCGAATGAGTTAGCAGAAGGTAGCGTATCACTCGCAACAGGTGCGCTCGATTTAGCAAATGGTACGACGACACTTTCGACGGAGTTAACGTCAGCACAGCAAGAAGTGTCAACTATTCATCCGACAGAGGGCACGTACGATATGATGGCTTCACCAGTCCATTTATCCAAAACGGTCGTCAATGAAGTACCGAACTACGGAACAGGCTTTGCACCGTACTTCATTTCGCTAGGGCTTGCGGTTGGTGGCTTGCTCATTGCACAAATTTATGATTATGTGAGCGCATATCGCCGCCCGACAAGTGGGACAGCTTGGTTTATGAGTAAAATGAGCGTGCTTGTACTCATTAGCTTAGCGCAGGCGACGTTCGTAACCATCGTTGTGATGGCAATTGGTGTTGACGTCACACATCCGCTCATGATGTTTGGCGTGAGCTTCCTTGCGAGTATGGCGTTCATTTCAATCGTGCAAATGCTCGTAACGTGGCTTGGTGACGTCGGGAAGTTTTTAGCGCTTATCGTATTAATTGTACAGCTCGTAACGAGTGCAGGGACGTTCCCAATCGAGCTCATTCCATCAGCGCTACAGCAGTTTTATGGTATGCTGCCGATGACGTACTCAGTCGAGGCATTCCGTGCGATTATTTCAACGGGCGACATGAATGTTTTACGCAATAGCAGCATCATTATTACACTGTTTACGTTGCCATCAATTGCCATGACGTATACCTATTTCCTCGTGAAGTATCGACATGTGAAACGCGCGGAGCAAATAACGGCATAAAAAAAGGTGTGTTCAAAATTTTGAACACACCTTTTTTAATGGAAAAGTTTATTCGAAAACGCATAGACGACTGCTTGTGTGCGGTCTTGTACGCCGAGCTTACTTAAAATATTGCTCACATGCGTTTTCACCGTTTTGAGTGCGATGAACAGCTCGTCAGCGATTTCTTGATTCGTGCGCCCTTGACAAAGTAAGCCGAGCACTTCGATTTCGCGCTCGGTCAATTGCTCGTGCAGTGCTGGCTCAGCAGGTCGGCGCATTCGCTGCATCATTTTTTGCGTCACTTCTGGTTCGACGACCGATTGCCCTTGCACCGTTTGACGAATCGCCTCTGCAATTTGCTTCGCGTTTGATGTTTTTAAAATGTAGCTAATGACACCTGCTTCTAGTGCAGGGTACACTTTATCATCATCTAAAAAGCTCGTCACCATCATAATGCGTGCATCCGAGCATGCTGCTAAAATTTCGGTTGCTGCCTCTGCACCGTTTAGCTCGGGCATGACATAATCCATTAAAATGCAGTCGGGGCGGTGAAGCAGTGCTTGCTCAACTGCTTCACGTCCGTTCGTCGCCTCGGCGATTACTTCCATATCTGGCTGCGCATTTAAATAGGCACATACACCGATGCGTACCATTTCGTGGTCATCGGCAACTACAATTCGTATCATGACATCACCTCTAGCGGAATTTGAACTTCTACAATTGTACCATCTCCTGGCACCGAAACGATTTTACAGACGCAGCCAATTTCAATCGCGCGGTCAACCATGTTTTGCAGCCCGTACGACGTCGATTTTTGTGCGCGTTCCTCATGCTTAAAGCCAATGCCGTTATCTTGAATGCGCAAAATCGTACGGTCATCACGCCATATGAACAGCAGCTCAATTTCCGTTGCCTTCGCGTGGCGCAGCGTGTTGGAAATCGCTTCTTGGGCAATGCGGAATAAATGATCCTCCTGCGCCTTCGAGAGTGGGATTTCCTCTAGCTGATAGCCGATTAATACGTTGACCTTTTGCTCTAGCTCGACGATGAGTTCACGCAAACCTTGTGCAAGCGTTTTATCGCGCAGGGCGACCGGGCGTAAATGAAGAAGCAGCGCACGCATTTCGAGCTGTGCTTGCTGAACAATATTTTCAATTTGTGCGACCGTTTTTGGCTGCGGTACTTGTTGCTCGCTTAATGCGGATAACATCATCGACGCGGCGAATAGTTGCTGCGACACCGAATCGTGCAGCTCGCGTGCTAAACGCTGGCGCTCGATAATAATCTTTTCTTGAATTTGCTCATCTTCAAGCTGAATGCGCTCGTTCGCTAAGCGGTGCAAACTTTTTCGCTGCGTGCTAAGCGTATCCTCTAGCTGAAGAAGCGGCTTGCGCAGTGACTTCGGTAACCGTTTAGCAGCGAGAGGCTTCGTCGGGTCGAGCACTTTTTTGACGTTACGTGCAGCAGAAGCGTCGCGCATTTTAATTTGAATCGTCATCCAGCTCGCGATTACAAATACAAACGACACGAGCGTACCGGCGAATGCAATGGACATCGTGGGATTGTTTGCCCAAAATGACTCGACAATCCGCAGCACCGTTTCCGAGTGAGGATACGTGCTATCACCAAAAAGCGTTAAAGCGAGGGCGAGTAAAAAGATGACCGTTAAACAGCCGACGATAAATAGACGATTTAAAAATGCGATCATTGGCGAATCACCTCGATTTCACCTGTTAGACTAAGTATATGCAGCACGATGACGCGTTGTAAATGTAGCCCTTCCTCATACGTAACGCTTTCGTTCACCGTTTTGCGCGGCTCATCTAAAATGGCGGTCGATCCAATAAGCGTAGATGCTTGGATGCGCAGTCCAACTTCAAATGGTACGACAACCGTTACTTTGCCGACGCCGTGACGCACCGACACAAACGACGTGCCAGCAGGTAAAATCGTTTTCGTTAAGTCGATGTGCACGTTGCCGAACGCTCGCTGCACCGCGTAGTCTTGCCATTGATAGTCGTCCGTTGCCGTTGCGAGCTGAGCGTGCTTCGTGTAATGCAAACTTGTGAGCTTCGTTTGCGACTGCGCACGGTAATACGTCAGTGCGCTATAGACGACGATGCCGAGCGCAACCGTATAGCCAATCACACGTACAACTGGCATCGACATAAACGCAGCAATCATACAAAACGCCGCGAACCAAATGAAGAACTGTTTATTTTTCGTAAGTCCGATGTAGCCAACGAGTACCGCGATAATAAGTGCGCCGTTGAAGCCATAGTCAAATAAGTTATTCACCCACGTAATGAGCAGCGTTATAGCGGCAATGATCGTGACGGGCTTGTGCAAAAACTCCTTCATATGTACACCCCTTTCGTTCGTATTGTAAAAAAGATGTGCTAAGCCAATTCGGACTTGTAGCACACCTTATAATTACGTTCTTCTATAATTGTACAACTATTTTGCGAGTGCCGCATCCTTTGCTAACTGCTCGAGACGATGCTCAAACGTTGTCACTGAATAATCTGTCTCGATGTTGTCACCTAGTCGGTCGATGTAGTTTTCCATTTCGGCAAAGCTCTCGTCACCTGCTGTATGCGTGCTCATAACCGTGTTCATTTTATGATGCGCACGCACGACGTTTTCTTTACCCATAAGCTGAAGTTGACGCACTTTCATATCTTTTAGCTTATGTTTCATTTGCTCGTATTTTTGCTCTAGCTCAAAATAATCGTGTTCTGCTTGTGCTAAAGACTGCGCTAACGTATTTGCACGCGTCTCATACGCTGCGACTTCTTGCTGTGCAAATACCAGTAAGTCCGCTTCACCAGCAAACTCGACTAATGCTAGCTGCTCGCGACGTTTTTGCAATAAGCGCTCGTTATCTTTTAGCTGCGCAGCGAATTGTTCTTTTAATTGCTGTTGGCGTTGTAAACATTGCTCCGTTTCCTTCGTTTGTGCCTCTGCTTGACGTAAAAAGTGCTGAAGTAGTGCGACTGGATTTTTGCGTTCGCGGCGTTCTAAAAAGCTCGCAATATCTGCCTCAATTGTATAGCGTAATCGTTTGAAAAATTTCATTGTGAATGTCTCCTTATTTGTTCATTTTTGCCCATTCGCGTTCGAAGTTATCGAATGGATCGTTCGTTTGAGTGAATGATAATGAATCGTTTTTGTAGGCGTAATATAGCGCGGCGATAATCGCGACAATCGCAAGACCTGGAATGTTGCTTATTGCAGCGAGTGCGCCGACTGCAGCGACAGAGCCCCAAATAATTTGCCCAAAAATCGATTTGCTTTTCATGAAGTAGTGGATGCCGACTGCTGTAATCGCTCCGCATAGTAGCAGTGCCGCAAGTACCGGGCCTGCAACGGCGAGAACGCACAATGTAATGAAGCTAAACGCTGTAACTTTTAACAATGTTGCCATGTTCTTTTCTCCCTTCGTTATGTGTTGCTCTTATCATATCGAGTTTCAGAAGCGAGCTAAACGGGCGCAAATTGTAAATTGTTCTACGTCTTAAGGCTTAGGTGATATAGGGCGGGGGGATAAAGTAGAAAAAATCTGTACTAATACAGAAGAAATGAACGGCTGTATTAGTACACAAAAAAACACTTACCGAGAGCAGCTGGTAAGTGTTTGTGTAAGTGATTAAATCATCATATTAAAGATGAAAAGTATAAATGTCGAGATTCCCGGACAAATAGCAGTCTAATACAATTGGAGCTTAAATGCAGTTACATTTGTCACAAGTGTTGTGGTAGCACTCGCTTTGCTCGTCGATTTTTTCGCCACACTCTGTGCATACTTTTGCTGGTAAGTTTTTGAAAAATTCTACTACGTTTTCTAACATCTTGTTTGCCTCCTTTAAGTACCAATCTGTACTATAAACTGTTTTTGTTGTTCTTAGTGTATTATAACAGTTTGCAAACGTCAACAATAAAAACAAAAAAACTTAATAAATTTTTCAGTTAATTGCGAAAATAGGCTTTCGCAGTAGTGAGAACGAGCAAAGTAGAGTAAGATAAATAAGGGAAGAAAGCTTGCTATAGCAACGTTTTTTTAGCAATATAAGCAAGCATAAAAATGTGAACAAATGTTGAAGGGATGAACGTTATGTATTTTATTGATAACAAAGGAATTACCGATCCACGCGTCAATTTAGCGATTGAAGAGTACGTGCTGCGTAATATGGATATTGAAAAGGACGACTATTTACTATTTTATATCAACGAGCCATCAATCATTATCGGTAAAAACCAAAACACAATTGAAGAAATTAATACGGACTACGTTGAGGAACACGGCATTAAAGTGGTGCGTCGCTTATCGGGTGGTGGTGCGGTGTATCACGATTTAAATAACTTAAACTTTAGCTTTTTAACGAAGGATGATGGCAACAGCTTCTCGAACTATAAAAAGTTTACGCAGCCAGTTGTGGATGCGCTAGAGAGTATGGGCGTTAAGGCTGAGCTATCAGGGCGTAACGACATTTTAGCAGAAGGGCGTAAAGTGTCGGGCAATGCGCAATACTCAACGCGTGGGCGCATGTTTAGCCACGGCACGCTTATGTTTAATTTAGACATTGATGCGGTTGTAAGCTCGCTGAAGGTGAAGCAAGATAAAATCGAATCAAAAGGAATTAAGTCGGTGCGTTCTCGTGTTGCAAACATTTTAGACTTATTGCCAGCAGATAAAAAAATTACCGTTGAGCAATTCCGCTTAGAAATTTTAAACTCGATTTTTGGCGGTGAGGAGAACATTCAATATTACGAGCTGACGGATGAGGACTGGGCGAACATTCACGATATTTCGAAGGAGCGCTACCAAACGTGGGAGTGGAACTACGGACGTTCACCACGCTTTAACATTCAAAAGACGCACCGCTTCCCATCAGGCGGCATTGACATTCGTCTTGAAGTGAGCAAAGGAATGGTAATTGAAGAAGCGACGATTTTCGGTGATTTCTTCGGTGTTGGCGACGTAGCGGAGATTGCAAGCGCGTTACAAGGTGTGAAATATAACCGTGAAGCGATCGCGGAGGCGTTAGCTGCGTACGATATTCCAACATATTTCGGTGGTATTACAATGGAGGACTTTTTAAAAGTTATTTATTAAATAGATGCGAAATGTTACGAGCGTTTTACAGCTTCGTGACATTTCGCTTTTTTTGTTTTAACGCCTCATAAATCGTGGTAATGTGTTAACAATATGAAGGAGCGTGAAGTACATGAAATGGAGGAATGCCATCGTCGCCATTGTTGCGACCATTATAATAGGAGCAAGCAGTCAGCCAGCGAGTGCTGCGTTTACGGACGTTGATTCGTCTCAGTGGTACGCAACACCGATTGAAAAATTAGCAAGATATAATATCATTAACGGCTATGCGGACGGTTCGTTTAAGCCGCAACAACAAGTAACACGTGCGCAAGCCGCAACGATTATTGCGAATGCGCTACGCTTAAATAAAACGAATGTGACACCACCACTTTATCGTGACGTCACAAAAGCGAACGGGCATTACGGTGCGATTGCCGCGTTGACGAATAAAGAAGTGTTTGAAAACGGTACGCATTTTAAGCCAGCTGAGCTGTTAACACGTCAGCAAATGGCGAAAATTTTAGTCGAAGCATTTCACTTGAAGAGCAGCGGCATCGTGACGTTTACGGACGTATCATCGAGCAACTGGAGCTACCGTTATATCGGAACGCTCGGCGCACTCGGCATTACGACGACAAAAGGCGAATTTGCACCAAGCGCCCCGATTACGCGTGCCCAGCTTGCCGCATTCATCGAGCGTACAATTGATTACAAGCGTAAAGATAACGACCAAGACATTTGGGATCAATGGAGCGGCTGGTGAAACGCGACGTGTGAGGAAATATGGCTGCTTTTTGTTACCGATGCTTTCTTTTCTGAAAATCCCCTCGTATAATAAACGAAGAATGAATTTAGCAGAGGGGGTCGACTTATTGTGAAATTTGCGATTTATTTTTTCTTTATTATATGTGCGATTACGATTGGCGACGTCGTACAGCAGCCGATTGCAGATTTACTGAAAATCATCATCGGGGAAGGGCGTCAATTGCCACAATCATTTAGCACAATTGTGACAGCACTCGTCGTAGCATTAATGCTAGTCGGCTTAGAAAAACTAAAAGCTAAATAACGTGCATGTACGAAGAAGTGCGCGTCATGTTTCATACGAAGAGGAGCATCTGTAGCAGACAACGCGTTTGTTGTTACAGATGCTTTTTTGCATGTCAAAAACATACAGACCATTTGTGACATAGTGTACAATAGAAGAAGAAAAAGGAAGGAGTGAGGACATGGAACAGCATCGTATTTTCATCGTAGAAGACGATCATAAAATTGCCTCGCTGTTAGCCGATACACTACGTAAGTACCAGTATCAAATCGAGGTTATACAAAATTTTGAGCGATTGCTGCAAGAAGTAGTTGCCTTTCAACCACATTTAATTTTATTAGATATTAATTTACCAGCATATGATGGTTATTATTGGTGTCGTCAGCTGCGCCAGCAAACGACGTGTCCGATTATTTTCATCTCCGCACGTTCTGGCGAGATGGATCAAATTTTCGCGCTTGAAAATGGGGGCGATGATTTTATTACGAAGCCGTTTAACTATGAAATTGTGCTAGCGAAAATTCGCAGTCATTTGCGTCGTACGTACGGCGAATATGCACCGAAGCAGGAGGAGCGCACTGTGCAGACAGGGCAGCTACAGCTATTGCTTGAGCGCATGGAGCTACATAAAGGTGACTTAGTTGTGCCGCTGCAAAAAAAGGAATGCATCATTTTAAGTTTACTGATGAGCAATGCACAAAAGGTTGTTAGTCGCGAGCAATTGTTAGAGGAGCTATGGGATGACCAATCGTTTGTTGACGAAAATACGCTAAATGTTAACATGACGCGCGTGCGCAAAAAGCTGCTCGATTACGACGTGCGCTCAAGTATTGAAACGGTGCGAGGGGCAGGGTATCGCTTCATGCTGCATGAGGATGAGCTGTAATGAATGGGCAATTATTTTTACGTGAGCATATGATGTACATTATTTTACAAATTACGATTGCATGCTTTATGCTGACGATTTATTGGTTAGAAGGTTTTCGTGATTTATCGACGGCGTTTTATGCGCTTAGTATGTCGCTGTTGCTCATGACGTCGTTTTTAGCTGCTCGTTACGTGCTGCGTTTACGCTACTACAAAAAAATGACGACGCCGCCGACGAAAATGGAAGATGCGCTACACAAAAGTGCGCGTACACCAGAGTCGCAGCAAGTCGAGCAATATGTGCAGCAGCTATACCGTATTTACCAGTTTGAGGTGCAGGCGCTTTATGCAAATAAAGACCGACACGACCAGTTTATGAATCAATGGGTGCATCAAATGAAGACGCCGATTTCAGTCATTGAGCTGCTGTTGCAAGAAGACGAGGTCGATCGCCAGTCGATGCGTGAGGAAGTAGAACGCTTAAAAAATGGTCTAGAAATGGTGCTAATGAATGCGCGTCTTGAAAAGTTTGAGGAAGATTTACAGGTGGAAATGGTCGATTTAAAGTCGGTCGTTAGTGCAGTAGTGAATGAGCATAAACGTTTGTTCATTACGAAGCGCGTTTTCCCACAAGTGGACATAGAAGAGTCGCTCATTGTGACGACCGACTCGAAGTGGCTAAAGTTCATCGTCGGGCAGTTTATTACGAATGCGGTGAAATATACGTTTGAGCCGCAAAAAAAGGTGTACATATTCGCTGTCGAACATGAAAGTGGCATCGATTTAATTGTGCGAGATGAGGGCATTGGTATTCCAAAGTCGGATTTATCACGCGTTACGAAGGCATTTTTCACAGGTGAAAATGGGCGGAGAACGGGTGAATCAACAGGGATGGGGCTGTATTTAGCACATGAGGTGGCACTAAAGCTAGGGCATGGGCTCATCATGGAATCGGAAGTAAATAAAGGAACGAGCGTCACGCTACGATTTCAAAAGTAACCGTGAAGCCTGATGTTGGGAGTTTAAAAAGGGGGCAGTATATGGAAGAATTACAAGTAGAGCAATGGTATTTGCTCGTAGACGAGGTGACGACCGCGAAAATTTACGAGGAATTGCCGTTTTTGCATGAAGATGATGCGGCATTAAGTAACTTCATCCAAGTGCTAAAATACGAAGCGGCCGATATGCAGATGCTTTTGCAGCGACTGGGTGTTGATAATCGCAAGCCGTTTCAGTTTAGTGCATTGCCAGTCGAGAACAATACGAAAATGCTCTACACGGGCATGTTTTACGTGCAAGGAGCGGTCATGATGGGCGACTTTGATGCGTGGGACGTCGTACTCGATATGTTTTGTTTGTCGTTAACAGCAGATTTTAGTGACATGCCACCGCAAATGGGGGATATGGTCATTGAAATTAGCTTTGAAGCAGTCATGCCATGGATTTTAACAGAAAGTATGTGAAGCAGTTGGCAATTTTACAATTAAAGGACGTCACAAAAGTATACGAAGGCAAAGTGACGCACCGAGCGATTAGTCAGTTGAATTTAGAAGTCGAAAAAGGCGAATTTTTAGCGATTATGGGGCCGTCTGGTAGTGGAAAGACGACGTTATTAAACATGATTTCGACGATTGACACCGCAACAGCGGGCGATATTATGATTGAAGGTATTCGTCCGGCGACATTGACGAAAAATGAGCTCGCGTATTTACGTCGACGAAAGCTCGGTTTCATCTTTCAAGACTTTCATTTACTCCAAATGCTGACGGTCGAAGAAAATATCGTCGTGCCATTGACGCTTGATTATTACGATGTCGATGAAATGCAAAAGCGCGTCGATGTGTTGGCGACAAGCTTAGGATTAACGGAGCTATTACATAAGCGCCCGAATGAAATTTCTGGTGGGCAGGCACAGCGTACAGCGATTGCCCGCGCACTTATTCACCGCCCTGCGATTATTTTAGCGGATGAGCCGACAGGGAATTTAGATTCGAACATGTCGCGCGAGGTGCTAGAGCTGCTTAGTCGCGTGAATGAACAGCAGCAGGCAACGATTATTATGGTAACGCATGACCCGATTGCAGCAAGCTACTGCGACCGCGTGTTATTTATTAAAGACGGGCAGTTTTTCAATGAAATTCATAAGGATGAGCGTCGACAAACGTTTTTCCAGCGCATTTTAAATGTGCTAAGTTTACTTGGAGGTGGCGTCGGTGATCTTTCGTCAGTTCGCGTATCGCAACGTCATCCGCAATAGCCGAATTTACGCGGCATTTTTTATGGCGAGCTGTTTTTCCGTGCTCGTCTTCTTTATGTATTCGATGCTGTTGTTTCACCCAAATATCGACGACAGTATACTCGGGTTTATGTCGCTGTTTGGCATGGTGGTAGCGGAGGCGGTACTCGTTATTTTTAGCTTGTTCTTTTTATTTTATTCGATGAGTGCATTTTTGGAGGCGCGGGCGAAGGAATTTGGCGTGCTGTTTCATCTAGGGATGGATGAGAAGCAGTTCGGGCGGCTCGTCTTTTTAGAAACGATGCTCATCGGTATTGCCTCAATCGTCATAGGCATCGGCTTTGGCTTTGCGTTTACGCGCTTTTTCTTTATGATTGTGCGCGAGATTTTACGCTTAGATGAGCTGAACATGTACTTTGCGTGGCAGCCGTTTTTACTGACGGTTGGCGTTTTTTTAGCGGCGTTTATGATTGTCGCATGTGTGAGCATTGCAACGCAGCGCAAACGACGCACGATTGATTTATTAAAAGAGCGCGATGAAAAGCTGCAAGATGTGACGTTGCTTCGTGCGCTGTATGGTATCGGGCTAATCGCGCTTAGTTACGGCGGCTTAATCGTCAGTGCGGTGACAGAAAGTGGGGCGCTACTTGTGCTCGTGCCAATCGTCGGCATATTCGGTACGTACTATTTATTTAGCGACACGCTGCCATATGTGCTGGAGCGTTTTCGTTTAAATAAGCGGCGATATTGGCGCAGTTCGCTCGTCGTGTCCGTTTCAGAAACAATTCATACAATCCGTACGAACGTGCGCATGTTTTTTGTCATTACGCTTGTGTCGACGCTGACGTTTTTAACGATTGGCGCACTTGCTACAGTTGCTTCGTATACGACACAGTATGAGCGCTTAAATCCGCTCGGCATGGTGTACAAAAGCACGATTGACAATCCGTATGAAGGGCAGCACATTTCGTCGCTGCGCAATCAGCTAGAAGCAGAAGGGCTGTCGTACAATTTATCGCGCTTTACGGTCATTCAGCAAACGTCGTCGTATACGAAATATGAAGTCGAAGTGTTTCGTGAATCAGAAATTAATCATCTGTTGTTTTCGCTCGGTTATCCGCTCGTCACGCTTGAAACAGGTGAGGCGATGTTTATTCCGTATTCAGAGGATGCAATTGCGAAGTTAAGTAATCATACCGTACGTACGGTGTTAAAGGAAAATGGCATTCCACTCGTCATTGACAGCGTATACCCGCAGTTTATTTTCCCTGGCAATTTTGTCAGCAACAACTCGATCATTGTGAGTGATGAGGACTTTATGAAAATACATTATCCACTCATCGGCACGACGTTTGAGCAATCGGCGTATCGTCTGTACACGTTTGACGTGCCGCAATGGATGGAGCTTGAGGACGTCGGTGTCGTAATCGATGCGATGGTCGATGAGGAAGACGGCAATCCGTATGGCTATGAGCTGCCGTTTTATTTTGAAAACGCGGGGCTGAACTATTCGTTTGTGCTTGCGACGTATTCGTTATTTACATTAATTGTGCTGCTCGTTGCGGCGGTGTTTTTACTTGCAGCTGGAAGCTTCGTATATTTCAAGATGTATGCAGATTTAGAACGCAGCCAAAAGCATTTCGATGTGCTACAACGCATGGGCTTAACGGAGCAGGAGATGCATCGCTTAGTCGATCGTCATTTAATGCCGCAATTTTTCTTGCCGTGGATCGTTGCACTAGCGCATAGTAGTGTCGTACTCATTAGCTTTAACATATTGCTTGAGCATTTTGTGAACATCTCCATTGTCGATGAAGTGATGATTGGCTTTTTATCATTAATCGTCATTCAAGTCATTTACTATTATTTAATTCGCTGGCGTTACATTGCGCATTTGAAACAGGATTGAAAACAAGAAAAATGTTTTAAGTAGAATAAAATGTTGTGAGTGATAGTTATTTGCTTTATAATAAAGATAAATGAATGACTATTCATAAAAAAGGGGATGTTTCGAATGACGCTCGTACATACAGTGCAACAGCAGGCAATGACAACACCGACAAAAGTAGCCTATCATTTCGAAGGACAGAACGTGAGCTATGTGCAGCTTGAGCAGCAAGTAGGTAAGTTTGCGCAAGGTTTACAACAGCAAGGTATCAAACAAGGCGACCACGTAGCACTGCTGCTTGGCAACACACCGCACTTTATCATTTCGCTTTATGCCGTTATGCGCCTCGGTGCAACGGCCGTACCTGTGAACCCGACGTATACGAAGGATGAAATCAGTTATATTTTAAAAAATGCTGAAGTAAAAGGTGTCATCGCGCTCGATGTTATGCTGCCGCTTGTTGAAATTGCTGCGAGCGCATTCCCAACGATTAAAACATTTGTACTTTGTGAAACGACGCCAGACATTGCAGTGCGTGTCGATGCAATGGAGCCGAGTGTGCGCGAAAAAACGAAGCTGTTTCAGCATGTTTTACAGCAAGCAAACGGTACGGCGGAAATCGTCAACATTCACGAGGACGATACAGCGGTTATTTTATATACATCGGGCACGACTGGTCAGCCAAAGGGCGCGATGTTAACGCATAAAAACTTATATAGTAACGCACGCGATATTGGTGTGTATTTAAATATGAACGAAAACGACCGCGTTATTGCGACGTTGCCAGTGTTCCACGTATTTGCGCTTACGGTCGTTGTGAACGCACCGCTGATGAAAGGCGCAACCATTTTACTAGCACCGCGCTTTAGCCCGCCGCATATTTACGCGCTCGCAAAGGAACAGCAAGCAACGATTTTCGCTGGCGTGCCGACGATGTTTAACTTTTTACTGCAATGGCAAGACGGCGACCGCCGCGACTTCTCGCATTTACGCTTAGCCATTTCAGGTGGGGCGTCATTACCAGTGGCGCTGTTGCATGCGTTTGAGGAGCAGTTTAACGTGCGCATTTCAGAAGGCTACGGTTTATCGGAAGCATCGCCTGTTGCATGCTTTAACCCGTTAGATCGTGAGCGAAAAGCTGGCTCCATTGGCACATCGATTCCCAACGTTGAAAATAAAATTGTCAACGAGTATGGTGAGGAAGTAGCGATTGGTGAAGTAGGTGAACTCATTGTACGCGGACCGAATGTGATGAAAGGCTATTACAAAATGCCAGAGGAAACGACACTTGCGATTCGAGACGGCTGGCTTTATACGGGCGACTTAGCGAAGCAAGATGAGGAAGGTTATTTTTACATCGTTGATCGCAAAAAAGATTTAATTAATGTCGGTGGCTTTAACGTCTATCCACGTGAGGTAGAGGAAGTCATTTATGCGCATCCGAACGTAGTCGAAGCAGCGGTCGTCGGCTTCCCAGATGCAACGTTTGGCGAAGCAGTGCATGCGTTTATCGTGTTGAAGGAGCCGACGACAACCGTGGACGAAATGGCGGCATATTGTCGGGAGCATTTAGTGAAATACAAAGTGCCAACAATTATTGAGTTCATTGATGAATTACCGAAAAATTCAACAGGCAAAATTTTGCGTCGCTCGTTTAAAGAGCAGCTCGCGCGATAAGAGGGAAGCACCGTTCAAACATGGACGGTGCTTTCGTCGTTTCATGCGTCATGATATGATTGTTACGAAAATCGAAATAAAAGGAGCGAAACGACATGAAAATGGATGATTTATATGCATTGCATTCGATTACAAACCCGCAGCTTGCACCGAACGAGCAGGAGGCATTGTTCATTCGCACGCAAGTAAACGCAAAGGAAAATGACTACGAGGCGCACTTGTTCCATGTTGATTTACAGACGGAGGAAGTGACGCAGTGGACGTTCGGGCATTCGCACATTACGTCGCCAAAATGGAAGCCAGACGGACGTGCTGTAACATTTTTAAAAAAGCAAGATGATGTGCAGCAAGTGTGGTTGATGCAAAAAAGCGGTGGGGAAGCGCGACCGATTACGACGCTACCAAACGGTGTGTCGAGCTACTTATGGGCTCCGTGTGGCACGAAGCTATACGTGACATCAACGGCGATTGACGGTGCGCCGATTACCGAAAAAGCAGCGGACAAAAACGACAAGGACGTACAGCCATACAAAGTAGACGGCATGAAATATAAGCTAGATGGCGTTGGTTTACGTGTGCAAAATCGCGTGCAGCATATCGCAGTTGTTGACATTGAAACAGGCGAGTTGACACAGCTAACGGACGGCGAATTTTCGTACACACTTCAGGCGATCAATCATGCAGGCACGCAAATGGTCTATAGCGTCAACCGTACAGCAAACAAAGATTGGAACTTCGCTTCGCCAATGTATATGTACACGATAGCGACGCAGGAGGAAGTGGCGATTGAGCAGCGTGAAGGCTACTTCGGCGGCGCGGCATTTTCGTTGGACGATGCTTATATCGCATACGTAGGCGCAGATCAAACGTACAAAAACGCAACGCATGCTGATGTGTACGTGTACGATGTGACGACAAGCATGACGATGAACATTACAGAATACATTGATGCACCTGTTGGCGACTACATTGTGGCAGACCATCAGCAAGCGGTGAATGCACCAACTGTCGTATGGACGGACACGAATGCGCTGTACTTCCAGCTATCGGTTATGGGTGATGTGCGTTTGTATTACGCAACGATTGACGGAGCGGTGTACCCGGCATCACAAGAAGACGAGCATGTATACGATTATGCGGTGATGAAGTCAGGTAATACAGCACTCATTGCGGTGAGCAACGCGGTATTCCCCGGCGAGCTATTTTATTATGACATTACGACAGGTGAGCGCACACAGCTCACACATTTTAACGATGCGTGGCTACAACAAACGCCACTCGTGAAGCCAGAGCCGATTGTGTATCGTGCAAAAGATGACCATTTCGACATTCACGGCTGGCTGATGAAACCAGCAAACTTTGAAGAAGGCAAAACGTATCCACTCATCGTCGAAATTCACGGCGGTCCGCACACGATGTATGGCAATTCGTTTTTCCATGAGCTACAGCTGCTGGCAGCACAAGGTTACGGCGTACTTTATACGAACCCGCGCGGCAGTCACGGCTACAGCCAAATGTTTGTCGATGCATGTCGTCACGATTACGGCGGTGGTGACTATGACGACATTATGGAAGGTGTTGACTACGTGCTGGCGCAATATGACTGGATTAATAAAGACGAATTAGGGGTAACGGGTGGTAGTTACGGTGGATTTATGACGAACTGGATTGTCGGGCATACGAACCGCTTTAAAGCAGCAGTAACACAGCGCTCGATTTCAAACTGGATTAGCTTTTACGGCGTGTCAGACATCGGCTATTACTTTACAGATTGGCAAATTGGCGACGATATGACGAATGTTGACAAGCTATGGCAACACTCGCCGCTGAAATACGCAAGCAATGTGGAAACGCCGCTATTAATTATGCATAGCGAAAATGATTACCGCTGTCCGATCGAGCAGGCGGAGCAGCTGTACGTCACGCTGAAGGCACAAGGGAAGGAAACGGCATTCGTGCGCTTCCCCAAAAGCGACCATAACTTATCGCGCCATGGCATTCCATCGTTACGTGAAGCGCGTCTACGTGAAATGCTCGAGTGGTTCGCACAATATTTAGCGCATGACAAACGATAATGCCAATAGTAGAATGAACGTAAGTAGAAAGAATACATCTGTTGATTCAATATTTTTATACAGCTACATCGCTGTTTTTAACAACGAATCCGAATCAGACGTTCGATCTTAATGGCAGGACGCGCACGGCGAGACTCCTAGGGGAAAAGTGCGAGACTCGAGACCCCACAGCTGTGAGGTACGAACAGCGAGGAGGCTTGAGCCGCACCCCAGGAACGCGAGCCGTAATACGCGTCCAGCCAATTATTGGATAATTAACACACGTCTAGAAAGAACGTGTTGTCATGATTCATCATTTGCAAAAACGCAGGGAAGGAGGGGGAGACATGGAAGTATTCGTTGGGAGACAGCCAATATTTGATGCGCAGGAGCAAGTCGTTGGCTATGAGCTGCTATACCGAACCGCTCAAGTACGCACTCATAGCGAAGTGAACGGAGACGATGCGACGACGCAAGTGCTAGCAAACGCATTGCTGTCGATTGGCATTGATGAAGTCGCAAAAGGTAAGCTGTGCTTTGTGAACTTTACCGAAAATTTATTAATGGGCCCGCTGCTCGATTATTTAACACCAGAAATGATTGGCATTGAAGTGCTAGAAGATGTACCGATTACACCTGCACTCGTCAATCGCCTCGCTGTATTGAAGGCGCGTGGCTTTAAAATTTCGATGGATGACTTCGTTGTGCAGCAGGATGTGACGTTGTATGACGAGTTGTTTCGTTACATTGATTTTGTAAAGGTAGATTTTTTGACGACAACGCAACAGGACCGCCGATACATCGAGCATTTCGTGCGTGACAACCATGCGCATATTCAGCTCATTGCCGAGCGACTAGAAACGCGCAATCAATTTGATTTAGCATGTCGCGACGGCTATAGCATGTTCCAAGGCTTTTTCTTTGAGCAGCCGCAGCTCGTGAAATCGTATGAAATTCCGATTAATACGATGCAATATTTACAAGTACTCGCATTGCTAAAAGACCGTGACGTCGATATTAATGAACTCGCGTTACAAATTGAGCGAGACGTGTCATTGTCGTTTAAGCTCATGCAGTTTATTCGCATGAGTGACCCGCGCATTCGTCGCAAAGTAAGCTCGATTAAGCAAGCAATCGTGATGCTCGGCACGATCGAGCTACAAAAATGGATGTACTTGCTGGCCATTCGTGAAATGAAAAATATGCAGGACTCCGGTGTGTTTCAGCAGCTTATGATTGTGTCGTTATTTCGTGCCCGCGTGTGTGAGCAACTTGCACGAAAGCATCGTCGTAATCACTCCGAATACTTTTTAGTTGGCATGTTCTCACTCATCGACTCGCTACTACAGCGCCCACTCCAGCAAATTTTAATGCAAATGCCGCTTGAAGACGCGATTGTTGATACACTCATTGGCGTCGAGACACCGTATTCACCATTTTTAAAATTTAGCACGGCACTTGGCAAGCTAAAATGGGAAGAGGCGGAGAAATATTATGAGCTACTGCGCATTAAGGAAGAGGACGCACAGCAGCTATACGACGATGCGATGAACTGGGCGGAAAATGCAGTCCATAGCACGATGAAATAAAGCGTAGCCATTAGTGAAAACCACTAGTGGCTCGTTTCATTTACGTAATTACACAAGAAGTGAGGAATACAACATGACAAACGTACAATATGAATTTAAGGACACGCTGCTTGAATATGTGTATGTCATTGCGGGTGCGGTGGTCATTGCGCTTGGATTCAATTTATTTTTACTGCCAAACCAAGTCGCATCAGGTGGCGTCAGCGGCATTAGTACGATTTTAAATGGTTTGTTCGACTGGAATGCGGGGCTTGTGCAATATGCGTTCAACATTCCGCTATTCATTGCAGGCGTCATTATTTTAGGTAAAAACTTCGGCATGAAATCACTCGTTGGGACATTGACGCTACCAGCAATCGTTCTACTTACGCAAAGCTGGCAGCCCGTAACGCTCAATCCGCTGCTTGGGGCAATTTTTGGCGGGATTGTCGTCGGCTTCGGTATCGGCTTAGTGTTTAAAGGAAAAGCATCGACGGGTGGCACGGATTTGCTCGCTCAAATTATTACGAAATACACCGGCTTAACGCTAGGAACGAGTGTGCTGCTCATTGACGGCGTTATCGCGGTGAGTGCAGCACTTGTATTCGATATTGAAAAAGGGCTGTATGCTATTATCGGCTTATACGTGACGACGAAAACGATTGACGTTATTCAGCTCGGCTTTAGCCAATCGAAAATGGTGTACATCATTTCCGATAAAGAGGACGAGCTGCGCGATACAATTTATGCGCAAATTGACCGTGGCGTAACGAAAGTGCCTGCAATCGGCGGCTATACGAAAAAGGAGCGCTCGATGCTCATCGTCGTTGTGTACCAAACAGAGTTCACACGTTTGAAACAAGTAGTGCAAACCGTTGACCCGAAAGCGTTCGTCATCGTTTCGGATGCATATGAGGTGCTTGGAGAAGGTTTCAAGCGAGCGTAACGATGCTATAATAAAGAAGTAAATGCTTTTGAGGGGGAGAAAAGATGAAAAAACGATTACTAGCAACAATTGTATTAACAGCTTCAATGCTTGCGGCGTGTAGCGGCGGAGAAGAAGAAACAACAACAGAAGGCCCAGTAGACGGTGAAAAAGTTGTGACAGCATCTTGTGCGACATGTCACGGCGGCAACTTACAAGGTAAGGGCAACACACCAGCGCTTAATGACGTTGGCGCACGCTTAACAGAGGCGGAAATTTTAGACATTATCGAAAATGGTAAAAACAACATGCCACCAGGTTTATTAAAAGGTGAAGAAGCAGAAGCGGCTGCAAAATGGTTAGCGGAGCAAAAATAATGAGCGGAGCGCGTCGAGTATTCGGCGCGCTTTTTTGCGTTGTCGGTGAAATGAATGTGCTAAAATAAGTGAAGTAATAAAGAGGGGTAGAGGTGTACATATGCAAGTAACGACAAGAGATGTAATGGAAGAATTTAATTTAAAGCTTGTTGGTGGCGAAGAGGGAATCGGGCGCACGATTGTCACGAGCGATATTTCACGACCAGGGCTTGAGATGGCGGGGTATTTCACGCACTACCCAGCAAACCGTGTGCAGCTGCTCGGTACGACGGAGCTATCATTTTTTGAAATGTTGCCGGAGCATACGAAGGTGGAGCGCATGCGTAAGCTTTGTTCGCTCGCAACGCCTGCAGTTATTATTTCGCGTGGCATTGACGTACCACAGGAGCTAATCGATGCGGCGAACGAGCATCAAGTACCGGTGCTATCGACGACGATGACGACGACGCGTTTTTCGAGCCGTTTAACGAACTATTTAGAAAGCAAGCTTGCACCGATGACGGCGGTACACGGCGTATTAGTCGACGTGTACGGCATCGGCATTTTACTGACAGGCAAAAGCGGCGTCGGCAAAAGTGAAACGGCGCTAGAGCTTGTGAAAAAAGGGCATCGTTTAGTGGCAGACGATTGTGTCGAAATTCGTCAAGAGGCGGAAAACTTACTCATTGGGGACCCCCCGCCGTTACTTGAGCATTTGCTTGAAATTCGCGGTGTCGGCATCATCGACATTATGACGCTGTTTGGTGCGAGTGCTGTGCGACGCAACAAACGCATTTCGCTCGTCATTGATCTTGAAATTTGGGATGCGAATAAAATGTATGATCGACTTGGGTTAGATGAGCAAAAAATGAAAATTATCGACACGGAGCTAACAAAGCTAATTATTCCTGTGCAGCCAGGTCGAAACATTGCGGTTATTATCGAGGTCGCGGCGATGAACTATCGTCTAAAGCGCATGGGTGTCAATGCCGCAGAGGAGTTTTCTCGCCGCTTAGATGCTATGATTGCAGATGAGGAATTTGAAGGATAAGAAAGGAAGAAATACATGGATTTTTTAGTAGGATTTGATCCAATTGCGTTTCAAATCGGTGCGCTCAAAATTCGCTGGTATGGGTTAATTATCGTATCGGGCATTGGGTTAGCATACTTATTTGCACAGCGCGAGGCAGTAAAGCGCGGCTTGCCAGACGACTTTTTTGCAGACTTGTTAATTTGGGCTGTACCAATGGCAATTATTTCGGCACGTATTTATTACGTCATTATGAAATGGGAAAACTATAGCGATAACCCGATCGACATCATTAAAGTGTGGGAGGGCGGCATCGCGATTCACGGCGCATTAATTGGTGCGTTCGTCACGGCCTACATTTTCTGTCGCATTAAAGGTGTGAGCTTCTTACAAGTAGCAGATATCGCCGCACCGAGCATTTTAATCGGGCAAATTATCGGGCGCTGGGGCAACTTTGTCAATCAAGAAGCGCACGGTGGACCGGTGTCACGCGAGTTTTTAGAAGGCTTATTTTTACCGAACTGGATTATCGATAATATGTACGTCAAGCTCGATGGTGTCATGACGTACGTGCATCCGACGTTTTTATACGAGTCGCTTTGGAATGTGATCGGCTTAGTTATTTTATTGATGCTACGCAAGGTGAACTTAAAACGCGGGGAAATTTTCTTCGGCTATATCATTTGGTATTCAATCGGACGCTTCTTCATTGAAGGATTGCGTACAGACAGCTTATATTTAATTGCGGAATTACGCTCAGCACAAGTTGTGTCGATCATTGCGATTGTGTTTGCGGTTGGCATGATCATTTACCGCCGCTTCATTCAAAAAACGAATGAGCGTTACACCGACTAACACGGAGGTGACTACATGCGAAAAACAGAGCGCTACCGCATTCGTGAAGGTGCGAATGCATTGTGGCACGTGTACGATACCGTATCGTTTTTTAAAGTGATGAAATGCTTTATCGTCATTCAAATTGGTCGCGTGACGCCGGTTATGCGCTGGAAAAACTGGCTGTACCGCACGTTTTTACGTATGAATATCGGCGAGCGCGTGTCACTTGCACTCATGGTCATGCCGGATTCGATGTTTCCAGAGCGCATTACGGTTGGCGACAATTCAATCGTCGGCTTTAACACGACGATTTTAGCGCACGAATATTTAGTCGATGAATATCGCCTCGGCGACGTTGTGATTGGTGAAAACGTCATGGTCGGCGCGAACACGACGATTTTACCGGGCGTGACGATTGGCGACGGTGCAATTGTGTCGGCCATGACGCTCGTGCATAAAGACGTACCAGCAGGAAGCATGGTCGGTGGCAATCCGATGCAAATCATTTTCACGAAAGAGGAAATGGATGCGAGGAAAGCGGCGGACTTGCCAGTGTGGATGAATAGGTGAAATGACAGGAGTTTTCTGTGTAAGTGCAGAGAACTCCTTTTCTTTTTGCGTGCCTCGATTTTGTATTTGTTTCTCGTTCGCTTAGGTGTATAATTGACGGAATAATCAATACAGTGCGACGAATGTGCCGCTGCAATTGTTGATTGGAAAACATTGACGAAGGGCAACATATTCGTTAAAATACTTTTATATTCTACTACTCTAACACTCTAGTGTACTAAAGCGAAATAGGAAGTGACGAGCAAATGTCGATGATTCAAATGTTTGAAAAGCCACTAGGAATGCGTGATACATTCCCAGCTATATATGAAAAATTAGAAAACGTTCGTAATACGGGGCGCAACTACTTACGTGCGCACGGCTACGAATTCATTAAAACGCCAACTGTCGAGTATTACGACACAATCGGGAAAGCATCAGCAATTTACGATGCATCATTATTTAAGTTAGTCGATAGCCAAGGAAACACGCTTGTGCTACGTCCAGATATGACGACGCCGATTACACGTGTGGCAACGTCGAAATTATTAAAGGAAAAAATTCCGCTACGTTTAGCGTACTTCGCCAACGTATTCCGCGCACAAGAAACAGAAGGCGGACGTCCTGCTGAGTTCGATCAAATGGGCATCGAGCTAATTGGGGACGCAAGCGTTTATGCGGATGCGGAAGTCGTTTTAACAGCGGCTGGTTTAATGAAGCAGTTCGGTGTGCCATCGTTTAAATTAACGATCGGGCATGCGGGCATTTTACAATCGATTTTAACTAGCTACACAGATACAGATGCACAAGCGGAAGAGCTACGCATTTTATTAGTACAAAAAAACTTCGTTGGTTTTGAAGAAGCGGTGCTAGCATTTGAGCTACCGACGATGAAAACACAATCGTTATTACAGTTTATCGAGGAAGCGTCGAACTTTTTATCGTTATCGCAAATTGAAAAGTACGTAACGAAAAACGATGCGCTTTTATATATGAAAGAGCTTGAAGTTTTATTAACAGAAGCGGGCTTAACGGATGAAATCGCGTTTGACTTCACGCTTGCAAGTCATATGAATTACTACACAGGCATGCTGTTTGAAGTGTTCGCAGCAGGGTCAGGCTTCCCAATCGGTAACGGTGGGCGCTACGACGGCTTACTGCATTCATTCGGACAAGACGTTGGCGCAACAGGCTTTGGACTGCGCGTTGACCGCTTATTAGAAGTGCTACCGAAAGAGTTTGAGCAAGAAAGCGCAACGCTCGTGTTATTTGAGCAAGGAGCGTATACAAATGCATTAGCGAAGGCGAACGCATTACGCGCACAAGGACAACGCGTAACGTTACAAGCGAAAGCATCATTAACAAACGAAGCAGCATTTACAGCAGGCTTTAGCGAAGTCGTTGTAGTCGGGCAGGAGGACTAACCATGAGTGCATTAACAATTGCGATGCCAAAAGGACGCATTTTTGAAGAAGCATATGAACTTTTAATACAAGCAGGCTTTAACTTACCAGCAGAAATGGACATGTCTCGTAAGCTAATGCTTGAAATCCCTGAGGAAAACATTCGCTTCATTTTAGCGAAGCCGATGGACGTACCGGTATACGTTGAGCATGGGGTAGCTGATATTGGCATCGCCGGCAAAGACGTATTACTTGAGCAAGGGCGCACTGTGCATGAGCTGCTTGATTTAAAAATTAGCACATGCTACATCGCTTCAGCAGGTTTACCGAACACGACGATGAACGAAATCGCACCACGCATTGCGACGAAATATCCTGAAATCGCAACGAAATATTATAAAGGCATCGGCGAGCAAGTCGAAATTATCGAGCTAAACGGTTCGATTGAGCTTGCACCGATGATTGGCTTAGCAGACCGCATCGTTGACATCGTTTCAACAGGTCGCACGCTAAAAGAAAATGGCTTAGTCGAGTACGAACACATTACAGACGTGTCATCACGCTTAATCGCTAACCCTGTAAGCTACCGTTTAAAAGGAGAGCGCATTACAGACTTAGTGCGTCGTTTAAAGCCGATCGTAAACGAAAGGGTGGACGTATGAACATTTTAAACTTAAATGATGAAGTGTCGTTAAAGCGCCCGTTAGAAGGTGGCAACGAGGCACAGCTTCAAACAGTACGTGAAGTGTTACAAGCGGTTCGCGAGCAAGGCGACGCAGCCGTAAAAGCATATACAGCAAAATGGGACGGCATCGAGCTTGATAGCTTACGTGTCACACAAGAGGAAATTGACGAGGCAGTTGCAGGCTTCGATCCACAGCTTTATGCGGATCTAGAGGAAGCAGCAGCGAACATTCGTCTTTACCACGATGCACAAAAGCGCACGGGCTATGAAGTGCCACTACAAGACGGCTCGTATTTAGCACAGCGCATTACACCACTTGATGCAGTTGGCTTATACGTACCAGGCGGCACAGCAGCGTACCCGTCATCAGTACTGATGAACGTTATTCCTGCACAAGTTGCAGGTGTTGAGCGCATCGTGTTTGTTTCACCAGTGAGCAAAGACGGCAAGCAGCCAGCAGCAGTGCTTGTAGCAGCGCATATTTTAGGCATTAACGAAATTTATAAAATCGGCGGCGCACAAGCAATCGCAGCACTAGCATACGGCACAGAAACGATTGCACCTGTTGATAAAATTACAGGACCAGGCAATATTTTTGTCGCACTCGCAAAGCGTGAAGTGTTCGGTGAAGTCGATATCGACATGATTGCCGGACCGTCTGAAATTTGCGTATTAGCAGATGAAACAGGCTACGCGGACGAAATCGCAGCAGATTTACTGTCGCAAGCAGAGCATGACGTCATGGCATGTGCAGTGCTTATTACGACGAGTGACGATTTAGCGGACGCTGTAGCAGCAGAAGTTGAAAAGCAGCTGCAAAAATTACCGCGTGAAGCGATTGCACGCAAATCGATTGAAACGTTCGGTCGCATTTATGTAGCTGAATCGATGGAGCAAGCGATTAAAGCGGTAAACACGCTAGCACCAGAGCATTTAGAAATTATTACAGCGAACGCAGAGGCAGATTCACAAAAAATTCGTCACGCTGGTGCGATTTTCTTAGGGCGCTACAGCTCAGAGCCAGTTGGAGATTACTTCGCAGGGACAAACCACGTGCTGCCGACGAACTCAACAGCGCGCTTTGCAAGTGGCTTAAACGTGGACGACTTCGTGAAGAAAACGAGCGTTGTGTATTATACGAAAGAAACGTGGGCACAAAATGCACCGAAAATTGCGCGTTTAGCACGTATGGAAGGCTTAGAAGGGCATGCGCGTGCAGTAGAAGCGCGTGGCTGGAAAAAAGGAGAATAAACAGATGACAGAGCGTATTGCAAAAATTGAACGTAAAACGAATGAAACGCAAATCGCAGTCGAGTTCAACATCGACGGCTCAGGACAAGCGGAAATTAAAACAGGCGTTGGCTTCATGGATCACATGTTGGATTTATTCATTAAGCACGGCTTATTTGACGGCAAAATTGTCGCAAATGGCGATACGTGGATTGATGACCACCATACGACAGAAGATGTTGGCATTGTGCTTGGACAAGCGTTCCGACAAGCGCTTGGCGACAAAAAAGGCATTAAGCGCTACGGCAATGCATTCGTACCGATGGATGAGTCAATGGCACAAGTTGTTGTCGATTTATCGGACCGTCCAGCATTCGTTTACCGCGTCGAGCCGAAGCTAAACGAAAAAGTCGGCACGTTTGATACAGAGCTTGTATATGAGTTTTTCTGGAAGTTCGCGTTAGAGGCACGCATTAACTTACATATTATCGTGCCGTACGGACAAAACACACATCATATTATCGAGGCGATGTTTAAAGCAGTAGCACGCGCATTGGACGCAGCGGTACAAATTGACCCGCGCGTAAAAGGTGTACCGTCAACGAAGGGGCTGTTAGGTTCATGAAAATTGGTGTAATCGATTATGGAATGGGCAATTTATTTAGCGTAGAGCAAGCGTTAAAGCGTTTAGGCGTAGACGTTGTTGTCACAGCAGACGAGGCAGAGCTTGAAGCAGCAGATGCGCTTGTATTACCAGGCGTTGGCGCGTTCCCAGATGCGATGAAGCGTTTAGCTGAAACGAAGCTCGATGCGTTCATTTTAGCGCAAAAGGAAGCGAACAAGCCGCTACTTGGCATTTGTTTAGGCATGCAGCTATTGTTTGAATCAAGTGAAGAAGTAGCACCGACAAAAGGGCTTGGTATTTTCACAGGCAATATCGAGCGTTTTAGCGGTGTGTCACGCATTCCGCACATGGGCTGGAACGACTTACAGCTTCACCAAACACCTGCGTGGTTACAAGACGAATTACCAGCAGAGCGTCACGTTTACTTCGTGCATTCATTTTATGCAGCGAACATGAATGATGCGCAGCTTGTAGCGTTTGCGGACTACGAAGGCGTGCAAGTACCAGGTATCGTCATGAACGGCAGCTTCACAGGCATGCAGTTCCACCCAGAAAAATCAGGTCAACTTGGCGTATTTTTACTAGAGCAGTGGTTAAAAGGAGTGGCAGTCACATGTTAACAAAACGCATTATTCCGTGCCTAGACGTAAAGGAAGGGCGCGTCGTAAAAGGCATTCAGTTTGTTGAATTACGCGATGCAGGCGACCCGGTTGAGCTTGCGAAGTTTTACGACGAGCAAGGAGCAGACGAGCTCGTATTTTTAGATATTTCTGCGTCACATGAAGGGCGCGAAACGATGGTCGATGTTGTGCGTCAAACGGCGGCGAGTTTAGCGATTCCGTTCACAGTTGGTGGTGGCATTCGCACGCTTGACGATATGAAGCGCATTTTACGTGCAGGTGCTGATAAAGTATCGGTAAACACGTCAGCGCTTGAGCGTCCAGAGCTGATTAAAGAAGGTTCAGACTACTTCGGTGCGCAATGTATCGTTGTTGCGATCGATGCACGCTACTCAGAAGAAGACGGCACGTGGATGGTTTACACGCACGGTGGCCGCAACAAAACGTCTTGGAAGGCAGTTGATTGGGCACAAGAAGCTGTACGCTTAGGCGCAGGTGAAATTTTACTGACGAGCATGAACCAAGACGGCGAAAAATCAGGCTTTGACGTGAACTTAACGAAAGCGGTGCGCGATGCTGTAACCGTTCCAGTCATCGCAAGTGGCGGTGCAGGGAACGCCGAGCATTTCCGCGCAGTGCTACAAGACGTCGATACAGACGCCGCACTAGCAGCAAGTATTTTCCACTATAAAGAAACGAGCGTAGCCGAAGTAAAGAGCTACTTACGTGAAAAGGGAGTTTGTGTACGATGATCGAAGGGTTAAAATTTAATGAACAAGGCTTAATTACAGCTGTTGTACAAGATGCACGTTCAAAGGAAGTATTAACAGTTGCTTACATGAACGAGGAATCACTGCAAAAAACAATCGAAACGAATGAAACGTGGTTTTTCTCACGTTCACGTAACGAGCTATGGCATAAAGGGGCAACGAGCGGCAACACGCAGCAAGTTGTATCAATTAAAGCAGACTGCGATCAAGACGCATTAGTTGTTGAAGTTGTACCAGCAGGACCAGCTTGCCATAACGGCACAACATCTTGCTTCACAGAAACGATTGTGCAAAACGAGCAAGTCGGCTCAGTTGGCATTTTATCTCAATTAAAAGACGTCATCGCACAGCGCGAAATCGATATGCCAGAAGGTGCGTACACAACATATTTATTCGATAAAGGCATCGATAAAATTTGTAAAAAAGTCGGCGAGGAAGCAACAGAAGTTGTCATCGGCGCAAAAAACCGCGACGCAGAAGAAGTGAAGTGGGAATCAGCGGATTTACTTTACCACCTACTTGTATTATTACAAGAGCAAAAAGTGGATGTTTACGACGTACTAGGCGTATTAGAAGCGCGTCATAACCGTAAAAAGAGCGAGTAGCATCGCGCTGTAAAAATGTATGGGCGATAGGAACATCTACATCGTGCAATCCATTTTGAGTAAGCAATGAAAATCGTCCACCCGCGCGAAATAGGCGACAAGCAGCAACAGACAATTTTTTATCGTTAAAGTATGAAAGGCAAAGCGAGCGACAATGCAGCTTTGCCTTTTTACATGCGGCAATTTCGCTGTCATATGCTATAATAGGCGGAGTGATTTTTACGTAAACTTTGTGTCGGAGGCAAAAAAATTTGGAAAATAACCGTCAACAAACACGAACTAACAATATTGTGTCGTTCATCCCAAGTGGCGTCTATTATAATGAGCGTGGAACGAAAGCGCTCCAAGAAAATAAACTATTACAAGCACAGCGCTATTTGCACCGTGCTTTACAATTTAACCCAACGTCTGTGGAATATTTAATTAACTGTGCATCAGTAGAAAGCGAGCTTGGTCATTATGAAGAGGCGCGACAGCTATATTTACAAGCGTACGAGCTATCGCCAAACGATGATGAAATTATTATTTCGCTTGCAGAAATGGCACTGATGCTCGATGAATACGAAGGCGCTGTGCATTATGCGTCGCTCTATTTACAAAAGCACCCGCACGGCATGTATATTGGCGATGCGTATGCCATTTTAGAAATGTACGCCATTGGTAACGATGATTCGTTGCGCGTGCGTACGTTGCCGGAGGAGCTTGTCGCGGCCGCAAAAATGCTAGAGCAACAGCAATTCACCGAGGCACGCGATTATTTAGAAACGCTAGTCGAGCAAAATCCGAGTGTGGAGGCGTTTAACTTTTTGGCGCTTGCGTACACGTATTTAACGGAATACGAGGATGCGCGTGCCGTGCTGCATGACTTAGTGCGAACAGAGCGTGCCAACTTAGAAACGTATTGTCAGCTTGCGATGGTGGCGTATTATGAAAGTGACCGTCAAGCGCTAGCAAAATATGTTGCGATGCTTGAGGAAGTGTACCCGCTGCATGTCGAGACAATTATTAAACTAGGAACGACGCTCGCTGTTGTTGGAAAGTATGAGCAAGCATATACGTCGTTTAAACGCTTAGAGGGCAATGAAATCGGCTCGGAGCGTGCGTATTATTATTGGTTAACACAATGTGCTTACTACACAGGTGATTTTGATATTGCGGAAAAAGCGTGGCGCAACTTGCTCGTGTTTTTCCCAGATATGGATGGGTTTGAGCCGTGGAAAGACGGTGTGGAGGAACTCGACTTATTTGATTTAACACAAAACTGTGAGCGTATTATGACGCTGCTGCTTAGTCCGTTAGAGCATGAGCGCGTTTTTGGCATTCATTTGCTTGGGCTATCGCCGTTTCGTCATCGTCTTTTATCCGATCCGCATCTCATTCAAATTGAGAATAGCACTGTGCTGGAGAAGCTATATTTAGGCAAAATGCTCGGGCATACGTTTACAGGAAATTCGTCGGCGGAGCAAATTTTTGTGCGCTACGGACAAGTGGCCGATACGCTTCATTCAACGTGCGAGGAGATCACGCGCGACAACGAGCCACTATTTCAATTTTGGTTTGCGCTCGGCAACATCGGGCTTGATATCGGCTATGAATTTAAAAACGTCGAGGCGATTGCCGCAGCTGTTCATTACTTATACGAGCTGCTAATTGGCGAGGGCGCGACGAAAAAAACAATCGCAGCACGCTACGGCACGACGACCGCAACATTAACGAAATATGTAACGCAAATCGAAGCGTTTTTAGATGAGCAAAAAGGTTGAGAAAAGAAGATGAATCGTATACGATATATTGAAATGTACGTGTTGGTTCGCGAGCTTTACGTTCATCGTAATATGCTCGAATGGATAGTGTAAGTTGCTTGAAACAAGAGGCCGACTCCTGCGGGAAAAGCGTGCCTCGACGTGAAAAGCAACCTTGATTGTGAAGCACTTGTGAATCAACACATTGGATAGTTAAGAACAGTAGTCGAAGGGAGAATTTTTCATGTCAGCAGTAGAAGAAAAAATTTATGACGTTGTAATTATCGGAGCAGGGCCAGCAGGGATGACAGCAGCGGTTTACACATCTCGTGCAAACTTAGCGACATTAATGTTAGAGCGCGGTATTCCAGGCGGTCAAATGGCAAGCACAGAGGAAGTTGAAAACTACCCAGGCTTTGATACAATTTTAGGGCCAGAGCTTTCAACAAAAATGTTCGAGCACGCAAAAAAATTCGGTGCCGAATACGCATACGGCGACGTAACAGAAATTATTGACGGCGAAGAATACAAAACGATCATCGCTGGTAAAAAACAATATAAAACACGTACAATCATTATCTCGACAGGTGCAGAGTACAAAAAAATGGGCGTGCCAGGCGAAATGGAGCTTGGTGGTCGCGGCGTAAGCTACTGTGCGGTATGTGACGGCGCGTTCTTCCGCAACAAAGACTTAATCGTTGTCGGTGGCGGTGACTCAGCAGTAGAAGAAGGTATTTACTTAACGCGCTTTGCGAACAAAGTAACAATTGTACACCGTCGCGACGAGCTACGCGCACAAAAAATCATTCAAGACCGCGCATTTGCGAACGAAAAAATCGACTTCATTTGGAACAACACAGTGAAGGAAATTAACGATGGCGGCGGTAAAGTTGGCAGCGTAACGCTTGTGAACACACAAGACGGTACGGAATCAACAGTGGAAGCGGGCGGTGTATTCATTTATATCGGTACGTTACCGTTAACGAAGCCGTTTGAAGCACTTGGCATTTTAAATGCGGACGGCTACGTTGTAACGAACGAAAACATGGAAACAGCAGTGCCAGGCATTTACGCAGCTGGTGACGTGCGTGAAAAAATGCTTCGTCAAATCGTAACAGCGACAGGCGACGGTTCAATCGCAGCACAAGCAGCACAGCACTACATCGAAGAATTAAAAGAAAAATTAAACGCATAATCAATGAAAGTGCTGATGTCTCGACTGTAGACGTCAGCGCTTTTTGTAATGCAAAAAAATACTCATTATTTCGGAATCATGATACTATTAATAGCTTGAATGAATTGCTACGTGTCACAATGATATAAGCAACACGAGCGAACGTGATATAATAGTAAAAGAATGTTTTCGAAAGTAGAGGTGTACGTGTATGCAACGTATTGCAAACTTAATTATAAAAAAAGATAATCAAGTATTATTGTTGAAAAAACCACGACGTGACTGGTATGTCGCACCAGGTGGCAAAATGGAACCAGGTGAGTCGATTTTTGAAGCAGCGAACCGTGAGTTTACAGAAGAAACGAACGCGACGCCACTCAACGCACATTTAAAAGGTATTTATACGATGGTCATTAAAGATCAAGAGCAAGTGATCGATGAGTGGATGCTCTATACATTTTTAGCAACAGATTATACAGGTGTACCACTTGAGGAAAATCGTGAAGGTATACTGGAATGGCATCCAGTTGAAGCGCTGCACACACTTCCAATGGCGGAGGGCGACCGCACGAACTTATTGTTTGCGGTCAATGAAGCCGGCATGCAATACGGTACATTTGAATACACAGCAGATTTTGAATTGTTAAGCGAAAAAATTCAACAATCACACGAAGTATAAGGGGCGGTCATGATGGAACAAAATGTAGAAGCAATCAATAATGAAGTAGTCATTATTACAGGTATGTCAGGTGCGGGGAAAACCGTTGCAGTGCAAAGCTTTGAAGATTTAGGCTACTACTGCATCGACAACTTGCCACCAGCCTTACTCGCTACATTTATTAAATTAATGCGCGAATCTGGGCAGCATATTCAAAAAGTAGCGGTCGTAATGGATTTACGCGGCGGCGAATTTTTCGAGGCGCTCATTGACGCGATTGACCAAATAGAGCATCAAAAAGGCATTGCACCACATATTTTATTTTTAGATGCGAACAATGAATCACTCGTGCGTCGCTACAAGGAATCGCGTCGTTCACACCCGCTTGCGAAAAACAGCTTGCCGCTAGAAGGAATTGCACGCGAGCGCGAAATTTTAGCTGACGTGAAAATGCGCGCACATACGGTGATTAATACGTCGTTACTAAAGCCACGCGAGCTACGTGAAAAGCTAGTAAGCGATTTTTCAGGGCAAAAGGCGAGCATGTTTACGATCAACGTCATGTCGTTTGGCTTTAAGCACGGTATGCCGATCGATGCGGACTTAGTGTTTGACGTGCGCTTTTTACCGAACCCGTATTACATCGATGAGCTGCGTCCGAAAACAGGTTTGCAGCACGAAGTATCGTCGTACGTATTAGCGCAGCCAGAAGCGCAGGAGCTAGCCGAGAAGCTAACGGATTTATTTGCGTTTATGGTGCCGCAATACAAAAAAGAAGGCAAGTCACAGCTTGTCATTGCGTTTGGTTGTACAGGTGGTCAGCACCGTTCTGTCACGTTCGCGGAATATTTCGGCGAGCATTTAGCACAACTAGAGCCAACGCACATTACGCATCGAGATATTAACTTACGAAAGGCGTGACCGCATGAAGAAAAAGAAGTTTCGAATTGTGATAGTAGGCGGGGGCACAGGACTTTCAACGGTGCTACGCGGTTTAAAGACAAGTGAACTTTTAGACATTACAGCGATTGTAACCGTAGCAGACGACGGAGGAAGCTCTGGGCGTTTACGTGAGGATTACCACATTCCACCTCCAGGAGACGTTCGAAACGTCATTGCGGCATTATCGGAAGTTGAACCTCTAGTTGAGCGCATGTTCCAGTATCGCTTCACGCAGTCGCAAACGCTCGGCGGACATTCGCTCGGCAACTTAATGTTAACGGCATTAACGGACATTACAGGCGACTTTAATTATGCTGTTGCGGAAATGAGTAAAGTATTTAATGTGCGTGGCAAAGTGCTACCGGCATCAAACGAGCGCGTTACGTTATACGCAGAACTAGAAGACAATAGTTTCGTCGTCGGGGAATCAAACATTCCAAAAGCGCCGGCGAAAATTCGTCATGTATATTTAGAGCCAGCGAACGCACAAGCATTGCCCGAAACGATTCGCGCCATTCGACTTGCCGATTTAATTTTAATTGGGCCAGGTAGCCTTTATACGAGCATCATTCCGAACTTGCTCGTGCCAGAAATTGGTGAAGCAATCGTCAAAGCATCAGGACGCAAAGTATATATCGGGAACTTAATGACACAAAAGGGCGAGACGTCTGACATGTCTGCAAGCGATCACGTGGAGGCGTTGTATAAGCACGTTGGCACGCCATTTTTACACCACATTTTAGTGAACGATATGGAGTTGCCACAAGACGTGCGTAACGTATACAAGCAGGAGCAAGCCGAGCCAATTGTTACGGACGTTCAGGCATTGCAGGCGATGGGCTTACAAGTGCATTGCTATCCAACCGCTACATATAAGGACGGCATTGTGCGACATGATGCGCAAAACGTTCGCATTTGGCTTGAGGAATTTTTACGCACGCACGGCTCGACACGAAAACGCATATTAAAAACGATGTAACCATTTGAAAGGGGGAGCTAGCATGTCATTTGCTTCAGAAACGAAAAAAGAATTAACGCACATTGAAGCGGACGACCGCACGTTAAAAGCTGAAATTTCCGCCTTAATTCAAATGAATGGCTCGCTGTCGTTTGCGAATCGACAGCTAAGCTTAGACATTCAAACGGAAAACGCGGCAATTGCTCGTCGTCTTTATACGAACTTAAAGCGCTTATACAATTACAATGTGGAGCTGCTCGTTCGTAAAAAAATGCGGCTGAAAAAAAATAACGTCTACATTTGCCGCATACGCGACGAGGCGAAAGTGCTGCTACAAGATTTACACATCATTACCGATGATTTTCAGTTCCAGCATGAAATCGCCAAGGAGCTCATTCCACGTACGAATGAAAAGCGTGGCTATTTGCGTGGCGCATTTTTAGCGGGAGGCTCGGTGAATAACCCAGAAACGTCTGCGTACCATTTAGAAATTTCAACGCTGTACAAGGAACACGGCGAATCCATTATGCACCTCATGAACGAGTTCGGCTTAAATGCGAAAACGATTGAGCGCAAAAAAGGGTTCGTGACGTACTTAAAAGAAGCGGAAAAAATTTCAGATTTCCTCAGCATTATCGGGGCAACGCAGGCGATGCTCAAGTTTGAGGACGTGCGCATTGTGCGTGACGTGCGAAACAGTGTCAACCGCATCGTCAACTGTGAAACGGCAAACTTAAACAAAACAATTGGGGCGGCGCTGCGACAAGTCGAAAACATTCGCTTTATCGACAAGACGATTGGGCTCGATCAATTGCCAGAAAAGCTGCGCGAAATTGCGCGTCTACGTGTCGAGTATCAGGACGTGACGTTAAAGGAGCTAGGCGAGATGGTATCAACAGGTACGGTGAGCAAGTCAGGCGTCAATCATCGCCTGCGCAAAATTGATGAAATTGCGGATTCATTACGCAGCAATCAAATTGGTTAATAATGAAAGCTTATGTTCGTTTTTTGAGCGAGATAAGCTTTTTCTTTCAGGAATGGTTGTTCTTTTGTAAGCGTTTCGATAATATAGAAATAAAGAGAAGTAGCGTGTATGAAATGGAAAAAGAGGTGAACAAAGTGGAACGTCAAAAAGAGATTACATTGAAGATGGGCTTACAGGCACGTCAAGCGGCACTATTTGTCCAAGAGGCAAACCGTCACGGCGCAGATATTTTTCTGCAAAAGGACGAGAAAAAAGTAAACGCCAAATCAATTATGGGGATTATGAGCTTAGCGATTGCAAAAGGCTCAGTCGTGACATTAATCGCAGACGGTGACGATGCAGAAAAAGCAGTCAACGCATTAGCGAACTTAATTGGTGCGGAGTAATTGCGCACAGTTACATAGAACAAATCGAAGCGGTGGAGGTAAACTCTGCCGCTTTTTTTATTGAGCAAAAAAAAGCGGCGCACAGCTAATCGCTGCACACCGCCAATGTACGCCCTCGGAGGGAATCGAACCCCCAGCCTAAGAACCGGAATCTTATGTTTTATCCGTTAAACTACGAGGGCAAGCTGTTAATGCTATCGAAAGCAACAACATTCATCATTATACACGTTAAAAAATGAGGCTTCAACCGGTTTCCAATAAAATCCGTTGTACGTAATGACAAAATAGGATAAGTAATCAAGAAAAGACGTTTATCGAATTTCAATTTAAGGGTACAATAGGTTATGCAAGCATGTAGGCACGTAGCGAGCGTTCGCGGCGTGTGGATACATAGTAAAAGGGGCGCTTTCGCTAGACGTGATTTGTGTGAGTATATCATTTGACCTTTTCTGACTAAAGTGTGTATGATATGAGTAACGCTAATCATTTAGCAACAAGCGACAATAAGGAGGAACTTCAATGAACTTAATTCCTACAGTTATTGAACAAACAAACCGCGGTGAACGTGCGTATGACATTTACTCACGTCTATTAAAGGACCGCATTATTTTACTAGGAAGCGGCATCGATGATAACGTAGCAAACTCAATTGTTGCACAGTTATTATTTTTAGCAGCTGAGGACGAAGAGAAAGACATCTACTTATACATTAACTCTCCAGGTGGTTCAATTACAGCTGGTATGGCGATCTATGACACAATGCAGTTCATTAAGCCGAAAGTACACACAATTTGTATCGGTATGGCCGCGTCAATGGGAGCGTTCTTATTAGCAGCCGGCGAGCCAGGTCACCGTTACGCATTACCAAACGCAGAAGTGATGATTCACCAACCACTTGGCGGCGCACAAGGCCAAGCGACGGAAATCGAAATCGCTGCAAAACGTATTTTATTCCTACGCGAAAAGTTAAACAACATTTTAGCTGAGCGCACAGGTCAAACATATGAAACATTAGCGCGTGACACAGAGCGCGACAACTTCATGACAGCTGAGCAAGCGAAAGCGTACGGCTTAATTGATACGATTATGGAAAACGCAAAATAATTAACGAGAGGGCGTGCTTCAATTTGGAGCATGCCTTTTTTCGTTACGCTCGTTATTTTAGTAACAAATTGATGTGTATGGTAAATCGGTTTCACATGAAGACGAAATTTTTGGTGTATCGAGCATTTTTTTGTTAAAGTCAAAAAGAGTTGTGGAGATAAAACAGTAGATAATTATGTTACTTTCCTGTAAAGTTAGGGATGTTCATATGATATTTATATGAATACCATTTTACTGTTTCAATATATATATATTTTTTTATAGAGAAAAAGCATTATCCAGTAGTTTAGCAGCGTATTGGCAATGCTTTTTCTCATGTACCTGAAAGCTCCCTAACGTCAAGGGGGCTTTTTTATTTGTGCATAAAACCGCACATATATGCACGAAATATACATAAAAATTTAAGTGGATGCATAAAAATCGAACATTATACTTGTGTTCTCGAGGTGTGGGTATTATAATCATGTCATTGATTATACACACACTTTAATTTTCAGATAAAAGATTTCAGCAAACGGAGGAAACGACAATGAACAAAAAGAAATGGTTAGCAGTGCCCGTATTCGCAGCAGCGTTATTATTAGGCGCATGCGGTGGCGAAGAAGAGTCAAAAACAGATGAGAACGGCAAAATCGTAAAAGTCGTTGCAGGTACAGAAGCAACTTATGCACCGTTTGAATATATGGATGAGAACGGCGAAGTACAAGGCTTCGACAAAGAAATTTTAGAAGCAATCGGCGAAGAAATGGGCTTTGAAGTAGAAATGAAAAACTTAGGCTGGGAGCCGACATTCAACGCGGTAACGACTGGCGAAATTGACTTAGGCGCATCAGCGATTACGATTAAAGATGAGCGTAAACAAAACTACGACTTCACAGATTCATACTATCAAGCAAAATTACTAATGGTCGTGAAGGAAGATTCAACAATCGCATCATTTGATGAATTAAAAGATAAAAAAGTATCGGTACAAATTTCAACGACTGGTCACATCGCCATGCAAGAGCTACAAGGCAAGGGCAGTTCAGACATTTTAGCGTATGAAAACTTACCGATTGCCATTCAAGAAGTGGTGAACGGTACGACAGACGCAGCGCTTGGCGATAACGCGGTTGTGCTTGAGTACATTAAAAACAACCCAGATAAAGGGCTAAAAGTAATTGAAGACGATTCATTCGAAGTAGATGATTTCGGCTTTATGGTGAAAAAGGGTAACACAGAGTTATTAGATGTATTAAACGAAGGTTTACAAAAAATTAAAGACAACGGCAAGTTAGCTGAAATTACAGGAACTGAGCTAGAGTAGTTTGATTGTACGTACGCCACTCGTTCGTCTAGAGCGAGTGGTTTTGTATGTGGAAATTTAAAAACATACAGACGGACTTTTATGGGTAACGTATAGTATGTATGGAGACGAATAATAGCTCGAAGCGAGAGGCGGACTCCAGCGGGAAAAGCGTGAGATTACAAGCTCACGCCACGCCCGCGGAAAGCCTGCCTCGACAGCGAAGAGCGAGTACATTCAAAACTAAAACTGAATTAAAAGGAGGGTCCTTCGATGGATTTCATTCAATGGGAAATGATTTGGGATTATCGTGAAATGTACTTAAAAGGTATTTGGGTCACGATTAGTTTAACCTTATGCGGTTATCTCGGCGGCGTCATTTTAGGTTTATTTTTAGGGCTTGGGCAAATCGCAAAGAAAAAATGGATTTACTGGCCATGTAAAATTTATGTCGATGTGTTCCGAGGCACACCGATGCTTGTACAAATTTTCATTATTCACTTAGCTTTACTACCATCAATATTTGGACAGTCATTTGGCTGGTTTACATCAGGGGTGATTGCACTCGTATTAAACAGTGCCGCATACAACGCAGAAATTTTCCGTGCAGGTATTCAAGCAGTGCCAAAAGGACAAATGGAAGCAGCGCGTTCACTTGGTTTAACACATTCACAGGCGATGCGTAAAGTCATTTTACCGCAAGCATTCCGCCGCATGATTCCACCACTAGGAAATGAATTTATCGCATTACTGAAAGACTCATCATTAGTTATGGTTATTGCGGCACCAGATATTTTATACGTAAGTAAAATCATTGCAGGTACGTATCAGCGTTTCTGGGAGCCGTACATTTTCGCAGCACTTATTTACTTAGTATTAACGTATGCGGTTACGAAGCTTGTGGCGTACATCGAAAAACGCACAAACAATACTATTAACCCACGTAAAGGAGCACGCGCATAATGATTAAAGTAGAGAATTTACAAAAGTCGTATGGTGACCTGCACGTATTAAAAGGGATTGATTATGAAATTCATGAAGGGCAAGTCGTTTGCGTCATCGGTCCTTCTGGTTCAGGGAAAAGTACATTTTTACGTTGCTTAAACTTACTTGAAGAAGTAACAGGCGGCGCGGTGTACATCGAAGGGAAAAAAATTAACGATCCGAAAAACGACATTAACACAATTCGTGCGGACGTTGGCATGGTGTTCCAGCAGTTCAACTTATTCCCGCATATGTCGGTGCTTGATAACGTGACGATGGCTCCGATGCAAGTGCGCAAAGTATCAAAGGCAGAAGCGGAGAAAAAGGCACTCGTGTTACTTGAGAAAGTCGGGCTTGGCGAAAAAGCAGACAACTTCCCAGAGCAGCTTTCAGGCGGTCAGCAGCAACGTGTCGCGATTGCGCGTGCGTTAGCGATGGAGCCGAAAGTGTTATTATTCGATGAGCCAACGTCAGCGCTTGACCCAGAAATGGTAAAAGAAGTGCTTGCGGTGATGAAAGATTTAGCCGAAGAGGGCATGACGATGGTTGTTGTTACACATGAGATGGGCTTTGCGCGTGAAATGGGCGACCGCGTTATTTTCATGGACGGCGGTTATATCGTAGAAGAAGGCGAGCCAGAAGATGTGTTTGGCAATCCGCAGCAAGAGCGTACGAAAGCATTTTTAAGTAAAGTACTCTAAAATAGAGCGTAACGGCATGTCCGTTGCGCTTTTTTTATTTTAGGGGGAGAGAAAATGGAGCTTCTATTATATACACATCCGAACTGCCCGCTTTGTGACGACGCGAAGCAGCTGTTACGTCTGCTGCAAGACGATGTTTCGTTTTCATGGCAGGAAGTAAACATTGAAGAGGACGACGCATTGCACGAGCAGTTTTGCATCATGATTCCGGTCATCGCACATAACGGCGACATTTTACAGCAAGGAAACGTCGATTACATCGAGCTAGAGGAAGCGATTATGGCACGTCTTTGAACGGGAAATGAGTGATTTGTAGCGAATTGTTGCGGTAAATAACGAATGATTGTATAATGAACTCAATTAATGAATTTTTTTGCGCTTTGTGGGACGATTTTTTATTATTAGGGTCGAAAAAAGTCCCTTTTGTAAGTTGGAGGAATGGAACAGATGTTATTAGAGCAAGAAGCACAGCTGAAATTGTTGCCAGAGCTGCAAACGTTACTGCAAGTGCGCTATCGTATTTTACAAATGATTCAGCTATCAGGTCCGATCGGCAGACGTCCGTTATCGGAGCTGCTTAATTTACCTGAGCGAGAGGTGCGTACTGAAACGGAGCGTCTGCGAAAGCAAGGGCTCGTCGTTGCTGAAACGAAAGGCATGTACGTAACGGAAGCAGGAATGGAAGTGCTTGATGTACTGCGCCCCGTGTATTATGAATGGTCGGGCATTTCAGAGCTAGAAGAAAAGCTCCGCCGCAACTTTAACATCGCCCGCGTCGTAATTGTGCCAGGCGATACCGAGCAAGACCCGCATGCGCGAATGCTTATGGGACAGCAAGCGGCACATGCGCTAATGAACACGATGCAGCTAAACGACATTATTGCAGTGACAGGTGGTAGCTCAATTGAAGCAATCGAAAACTTTTTAGTGGAGAGCGATATTTCGCAAAGCGTGCAATACATCGCAGCACGCGGCAGCATCGGTCACGAAATGCGCCGCCAAGCAAATACGCTCGCCGCAAGCTTTGCGACAAAATCAAACAGTGCCTACAAAACGCTATACTTGCCGGAAAATTTAAGTGAGCATGTGTACGTTGCATTGAAAGAAGAGCCAATCGTACAGGAAATGCTTGCGCTATATGACCGCACAAATATCGTTGTACACGGCATCGGTCGCGCTGATACGATGGCACAGCGCCGTCAAGTGAGCGAGCTAGAAATGCGTTACTTACAGGAAGTCGGGGCAGTCGGTGAGGCGTTCGGTTATTATTTCAATGAAAAAGGGAATACAGTTCACCGAGTGCGTGCCATTGGTATTGCCGAGCATCACGTGAAAAAAAGCCGCAACATTTTAGCCGTTGCAGGTGGACAGCATAAAGCAGCCGCTATTTGTGCCTACTTTGTACACGCGCCGAAGCAAACAATCTTTATTACAGATGAAGCGGCGGCAAAGGAAGTACTAGCACAACTTCAGAAATGAAGAATTGCAAGCAGTACAAATAAACACTTTGGAGGAATAACAGATGACAATCAAACTAGCAATTAACGGATTTGGACGTATTGGACGCTTGGTATTTCGTGAAGCAATGAAGCATGACGAGTTCGAGGTTGTGGCAGTAAATGATTTAACAGACGCAAAGCAATTAGCACATTTGTTAAAGTTCGATTCAGTTCATGGTGTGTACGATGCAGAAGTTGAATCAGAGTCAGATGCATTTATTGTCAACGGTCAGCGCGTACAAGTGTTATCAGAAAAAGACCCAGCAAGCTTACCGTGGGGCGAGCTAGCTGTCGATGTTGTACTCGAGTGTACAGGTCGCTTCCGTTCAATGGAGGACGTATCAAAGCACGTGCAAGCCGGCGCAAAAAAAGCGATTCTATCTGCTCCAGCAAAAGGCGACATGCCAACGTTTGTCATGGGCGTTAACCATACAGAATACGAGCCGTCGATGAACGTCATTTCAAACGCTTCTTGTACGACGAATTGTTTAGCACCAATGGCAAAAGTGATTGACGAAGCATTCGGTATTAAGCGCGGGTTCATGACGACGATTCACTCGTACACGAACGACCAACGCATTTTAGACTTCCCGCATGAGGACCCTCGACGTGCACGTGCAGGCGCAGTTTCGATGATTCCGACGACGACAGGAGCAGCGGTAGCCGTATCGAAAGTGTTGCCACAATTAAAAGGGAAGTTAGACGGTTTCTCGATGCGCGTGCCGACGCCGAACGTTTCATGTGTTGACTTAGTTGTCGAGCTTGAGAAAGACGTGACGACTGAATCGTTAAATCAAGCATTACAAGATGCGGCGAACGGTCCGTTAAAAGGCATTTTAGCGTACAATGAGTTGCCGCTCGTATCGATTGACTATAACGGCAATCCAGCATCGTCCACAATCGATGGCTTATCAACGATGGTGTTAGAAGGGCGCATGGCAAAAGTTGTGTCATGGTACGATAACGAAATCGGCTACTCGACACGTTTAATGGACTTAGCGCTGTACGTAGCAGAACAAGGCTTCAGTAATTCATAAAATGACAAATATTTCAGACTACAATTGAATAACACATTTTCGTAAAGAAAGTAAAAAGTGTAACATATTTATCATATTAGCGCGTAAAAAGTATAGCCTTTTTAGGGTACTTGCTTATATAATGGATAGGGACATAAATCAACCCGATTCGCGTCTAAATGTTACACACTTTACGAAAATTGCATATAGACTTTTGCGCCATGCGAAAGTCTATTTTTATACGAACACATGACGATAAAATATACGTGCTAAAAGCGCACAAACGGTAGAAATTTTGCTACAATCGCTTAAAAGTAGAAGCAAAGTTTAATATAGGGAGGGCCTAACAAGATGTTAGCAAAGAAATCAATTCAAGACGTAGAACTTCAAGGGAAACGCGTATTTGTGCGTGTCGATTTCAACGTACCAATGGAAGACGGCAGCATTACAGATGATACGCGTATTCGTGCAGCAATCCCAACAATTCAAGCATTAGTGGATCAAGGTGCAAAAGTGATTCTTGCATCACACTTAGGTCGTCCAAAAGGCGAAGTGAACGAAGACATGCGCCTTACAGCAGCAGGCGAGCGTTTAGCACAATTAATGAATAAAGACGTAAACAAGTTAGATGAGTCAATCGGCGAAGTAGTAGAAGCGGCAATCGTAAGCATGAACGACGGCGACATCGTATTACTTGAGAACGTGCGCTTCCATAAAGGTGAAGAGAAAAACGATGAGGAATTAGCGAAAGCATTTGCGAACTTAGCAGACGTTTACGTAAACGACGCATTCGGAGCAGCTCACCGCGCACACGCAACGACAGAAGGAATCGCAAAACATATCCCGGCTGTATCAGGTCTTTTAATGCAAAAAGAGCTTGAAGTGTTAGGCAAAGCGTTATCAGCACCAGAAAAGCCATTTACAGCGATTATCGGCGGCTCAAAAGTAAAAGATAAAATCGGTGTGATCGAAAACTTATTAAATGAAGTAGACCATTTATTAATCGGTGGCGGCTTATCATTCACATTCGTAAAAGCGTTAGGCTACGAAATTGGTAACTCATTACTTGAAGAAGATAAAATCGAGCTAGCAAAATCATTCATCGAGCAAGCAAAAGCAAAAGGTGTAGAGCTACACTTACCAGTTGATGCAGTTGTTGCAAAAGAGTTTTCAAAAGATGCAGAAACACAAGTTGTCGACATCGACGCGATTCCAGAAGGTTGGATGGGCTTAGACATCGGGCCGAAAACAGTAGCGCAATTTGAAGAAGTCATCAAATCTTCTAAATTAATCATTTGGAACGGACCAATGGGTGTATTCGAAATGGACAAGTTCGCAAACGGTACACGTTCAGTAGCAGAAGCGATGGCAACGACAAAAGGCTACACAATTATCGGTGGCGGCGACTCAGCAGCAGCAGTTGAAAAATTCAACGTAGCAGACGACATGAACCACATCTCAACAGGTGGCGGTGCATCGCTTGAGTTAATGGAAGGTAAAGATTTACCAGGCATCGTAGCGTTAAACGATAAATAAGATGTCAATTGGTAGGAAGCGTGTGGTGGCGGATGCTGTCTACACGTCAGAACGAGGCATTTTGTACGCTCAATATATTTGATATTGCTTCATTTGTACGATTGCATATGTAGTTGCTCGTAACGCGAGGCGGACTCCAGCGGGAATCGCATGAGCTTGAGACTACAGGCTCATGCCATGCCCGCGGAAAGCGTGCCTCGACAGTGGAGAGCAACGATGATGAATGAAGCGACGAAGCATATAAATAATGCACTATAGGGAGGTTCTAGCATGCGTAAACCAATTATCGCAGGGAACTGGAAAATGTATAAATCATTTGAGGAAGCGGCAGATTTCGTTGACGAAGTGAAATCGCTTATTCCGTCAAATGAACAAGTCGATGCGGTCATTTGTGCCCCAGCGATTTACTTAGCAACGCTTGTTGAAATCGCAGACGGCTCAGACGTAGCAATCGCAGCACAAAACATGCACTATGAGGACGAGGGCGCATTCACAGGTGAAGTAAGCGCACCACAGCTTGCAAGCATCGGCGTTGATTATGTCGTGCTTGGTCACTCGGAGCGTCGTGAATACTTCAATGAAACCGACGAAGCGATTAATAAAAAAGTACGTGCAGCACTAAACAACGACATCGTACCGATTATTTGCTGCGGCGAAACAGATGCAGAGCGTGAAGCTGGTCAAACAGAAGCAAAAGTAGGCACTCAAATCGAGGCGGCACTACAAGGCTTTACATCAGAAGAAGTGCAACACATGGTTGTCGCGTACGAGCCAATTTGGGCAATCGGTACAGGCAAAACCGCAACAGCAGACGATGCAAACGCAGTATGTGGCGCAATTCGTGCCGTCATCGCGAAGCAATTTGGCGACGACACAGCACAAGCAATTCGCATTCAATACGGTGGTTCAGTAAAGCCAGAAAACGTAGAAGAACTATTATCAAAAGAGCATATTGACGGTGCATTAGTAGGCGGCGCAAGCTTACAAGTCGCGTCATATGTGAAATTAGTGGAGGCCGGCGCAAATGCCTAAACAACCAACAGCATTAATCATTTTAGATGGCTTCGCATTCCGTGAAGAGGAATTCGGAAATGCAGTAGCACAAGCAAACAAACCAAACTTCGATCGTTACTGGAACAACTTCCCGCACGCAACGTTAACAGCGAGCGGTGAAGCAGTAGGTCTACCAGAAGGTCAAATGGGTAACTCAGAAGTAGGTCACTTAAACATCGGCGCGGGACGCATCGTTTACCAAAGCTTAACGCGCATTCATAAATCAATTCGTGACCGCGACTTTTTCACAAACGCTGCATTTTTAGAGGCGATTGAACATGCTCGTGCAAACGGCAGTAAGCTACATGTGATGGGGCTTTTATCGGACGGCGGCGTACATAGCCATTACGACCATTTATTCGCTTTATTACAGCTTGCAAAAGAGCAAGGGCTAGACGATGTATTCGTACACGGCTTCCTTGATGGACGCGACGTAGGTCCGAACACGGCAGTTGGCTACATCGAGGAAACCGAGCGTCAAATGAAGCAAATCGGCATCGGGCAGTTCGCATCGGTACACGGTCGCTATTACGCAATGGACCGCGACAAACGTTGGGAGCGCGTAAACTTAGCGTACGATGCGATGGTTGACGGCGTTGGTCCAATTTTCACATCAGCGCTTGCTGGTGTTATGGCGTCATACGATCAAGACATTTTAGATGAGTTCGTCGTGCCATTCGTTGTTACAGACGAGGACGCACAACCAGTTGCAACCATCGATGCAAACGACGCAATCATCTTCTTTAACTTCCGTCCAGACCGCGCGATTCAATTATCAGCGGTATTCACAAACGACGAGTACAAAGGCTTTGTTGAAAGTGACAAGGAGCTAACAAATGTGAAATTCGTTTCGTTCACGCATTATAGCGATGACGTAACGGCGAGCGTAGCGTTTGAGAGCGACAATTTAAAGAATACAGTCGGCGAAGTGATTGCGGCAAACGGCTTAACACAGCTGCGCATTGCGGAAACAGAAAAATATCCACACGTGACGTTCTTTATGAGCGGTGGTCGTGAGGAAACGTTTGCAGGTGAGGAGCGCATTTTAATCGCATCACCGAAAGTTGCGACGTATGACTTAAAGCCAGAAATGAGCGCATATGAAGTGACAGACGCATTAGTAGCTGCTATTGAAGCGGATCGTTTCGACGCGATTCTACTAAACTTCGCAAACCCAGACATGGTTGGTCACTCAGGTATGCTTGAGCCAACAATTAAAGCAATCGAAGCGGTAGACGAGTGCTTAGGGCGCGTTGTTGATGCCATTTTAGCAAAAGGTGGGAACGCGATTATTACAGCGGACCACGGGAACTCGGATGAAGTGATGACAATTGAGGGACAACCGATGACAGCGCACACGACAAACCCAGTACCAGTCATCGTTACAAAAGAAGGCATCACGTTAACAGACGGCATTTTAGCGGACTTAGCGCCGACAATGCTGAAGCTATTAAACGTTGAACAGCCAGCTGAAATGACAGGAAAACCATTATTTTAATAGCTAAGCGCTTTGCTTTTCTATATACACATTCATATGAGCGAATGATTTTTGTATGTAGGTAGTGAAGTTGATGAGCGCTTAGCGGCGAGACTCCCAGGGGAATAGCTCGTGCCTCAAGACCCCGCAGACGCGATGAGCGTCGAGGAGGCTTGAGCCGAGCCCCAGGAAAGCGAGCCGCAACAAGCGCATAGCAACGGATTCATTGCCGCACACAAAAGTAATGACACACGTATGATGAAACTTAAACTTTACAAAACAAGGAGATTAACATTATGCCATTTATTACACAAGTTTATGCTCGTGAAGTATTAGATTCACGCGGTAACCCAACAGTAGAAGTAGAAGTATTCACAGAATCAGGTGCTTTCGGGCGCGCAATCGTTCCATCTGGTGCATCAACAGGTGAATACGAAGCAGTTGAGTTACGCGATGGCGATAGCGACCGCTACTTAGGTAAAGGTGTTTTAAAAGCTGTAGAAAACGTAAACACAATCATTGCTGAAGAATTAGAAGGTCAATATTCAGTATTAGATCAAGTTGTAATCGATGAAGCATTAATCGCTCTTGACGGTACAGAAAATAAAGGTAAATTAGGCGCTAACGCAATTTTAGGCGTATCAATGGCAGTAGCTCACGCAGCAGCTGACTACTTAGATGTACCACTTTACCAATACTTAGGTGGTTTCAACTCGAAACAATTACCAGTACCAATGATGAACATCATTAACGGTGGTGCACACGCTGATAACAACGTAGACATTCAAGAATTCATGGTAATGCCAGTAGGTGCTACAAGCTTCAAGCAAGCATTACGCATGGGCGCTGAAATTTTCCATAACTTAAAATCAGTATTAAAAGCAAAAGGCTACAACACAGCTGTAGGTGACGAAGGTGGTTTCGCGCCAAACTTAGGTTCTAACGAAGAAGCAATCACAGTAATCATCGAAGCAGTTGAAAAAGCTGGCTACAAAATGGGTGAAGAAATCCGCATCGCTCTTGACGTTGCATCTTCTGAGCTTTACAACAAAGAAACTGGCAAGTACGTATTAGCTGGTGAAGGCGTAGAAAAAACGTCTGAAGAAATGGTTGCTTGGTACGATGAGTTAACGTCTAAATACCCAATCATCTCAATCGAAGACGGCTTAGACGAAAACGACTGGGCTGGTCACAAATTATTAACTGAGCGCATCGGTAACCGCGTACAATTAGTAGGTGACGACCTGTTCGTAACAAACACGAAAAAATTAGCTGAAGGTATCGAGCAAGGCGTAGGTAACTCAATTTTAGTTAAAGTAAACCAAATCGGTACGTTAACAGAAACGTTTGACGCAATCGAAATGGCTCAACGCGCTGGCTACACAGCAGTAATCTCTCACCGTTCAGGCGAATCAGAAGACGCAACAATCGCTGACATCGCACTTGCAACAAACGCTGGTCAAATTAAAACGGGTGCACCATCTCGTACAGACCGCGTAGCAAAATACAACCAATTATTACGCATCGAGGACCAATTAGGTGCTACTGCGAAATACTTAGGTTTAAAAGCGTTCTACAACTTAAACAACTAATGTAACAAAACCTCTCAACGTGATTATTGCGTTGAGAGGTTTTTTCAGTTTATATGCTGTTTCTGTGAAGGATTGTTAAGGAATATGAACGAACCTGTCGTCAAGCAATAAAAATGGTGCTACAATAACGAACAGTATTGAAAGGAAGTGTACGTTTGAATGAAGGAGCAATTTAATGAACGATTGTACGAAAAACGCACGCAAATTATTGCGTCTTTTTTAGTTGCAGCGTTTATCGGGTTATTCAATGAAACGGCGCTAAATATGGCGTTCGTTCAATTAGGAAATGACTTCGGGAAAGATACATCAACGATTCAATGGTTAACGACGGGCTATTTATTAACGCTCGGTGTACTCGTGCCGATTTCGTCGATTTTGATGCAGAAATTTACAACGCGTCAACTATTTACAGCATCTTTACTTTTCTCAATCGCAGGGACGCTCATTGCAGCATTATCTCCTGTATTTGAAATATTGTTTGTCGGTCGTATCGTGCAAGCAATCGGGACGGCGATTATTTTACCGCTTATGACACAAGTTGTGTTAATGGTGTACCCGATGAGTAAGCGCGGGGCAGCGATGGGGAAAATCGGGCTTGTCATCGTCTTCGCACCTGCAATTGGACCGACGATTGCCGGCTTTATTTTAGCGGATTTAACGTGGCACTATATTTTCTGGGTATGTATTCCGTTTTTAATCATTGCGTTACTGATGGGCTTAAAGTTCATTGAAAACGTAAGCGAAACGCGTCCAGTGAAATTTCATATTCCGTCGATTATGTTATCGACAATTGCGTTTGGTGGTATCGTATATGGCTTTAGTATTTCGGGCTCACTCGGCACGTTCTTTGATGCCGAAGTACTTGTTGCAGTAGGTGTCGGTGTCGTCGCGCTGATTGCATTTAGCGTCATGCAAATGAAAATGGAGCAGCCGATGCTGAACTTGCGCGTGTTCCAATATCCGATGTTCGTATTAGGCTTAGTAATTGTTATGTCGGTGATGTTAATTATTTTATCGACGATGGTGATGCTGCCGATTTATTTACAAAACGTCATGCTGCTGACAACCGTCGTTGCTGGTTTAGTGTTATTACCAGGTGGTGTCATTAACGCATTCATGTCGGTCGTGTCAGGTAATTTATTTGACCGCTTCGGCCCGCGTGTCATGGTACCGACTGGATTAGCGCTGGCAGCTGTTGCGCTATTTTTCCTGCGCGGCATTGATGCAGAAACGTCAGCGTACTTCATCGTCGCACTTCATATCGTTTTATTTATCGGCATTTCGCTTGTGATGATGCCAGCGTCAACGAATGGTTTAAACCAATTACCGCCTGCGCTTTATCCAGATGGCTCAGCGGTAATGAACACGTTGCAGCAAGTGGCAGGCGCAGTCGGTACTGCCATCGCCGTAACGATCATGTCGATTACAGTGGCGAATGCAACGCGTGATGGAGGCACTGAAGCAGCAGGGCAAGGTGCCATTGATGGTATTCAAAACGCTATTACGTTCGGTTTAGTGCTAGCAATCATTGCGTTCGTTGTTTCACTATTTTTAAAAAATGTACGACAAGAAAAAGGGATGTAAACAGTAGGAGCAGAGAAGCGATCAAACGCCTCTCTGCTTTTTTTGTTTCATATTTTCTGTGAAAGCGTTTTATATTGCGTTTCATGCGTCTTTTTTGTTAATTTAAAAGTAACGACTTCTCGTTGATGTTGCGAAGGACAAGACAGGGGGACTTAACATGAAAAAGCTAGCATTACTAGGCGTGCCGATGGATTTAGGGCAGGCGAGGCGCGGTGTCGATATGGGGCCATCTGCAATTCGCTATGCAGGTGTAGCGGAGCGGCTTAAAAAGCTCGGCTATACAGTGAAAGATTACGGCAATGTAACGGTTGATAACGGCACAGCACAAGAAGAAACGCACGGCAATTTAAAAAACTTAATTGCGGTAACACAAACGAGCCGCCGCATTCGAGATGCTGTGAAAACGATGCTAGAGGACAATTCGTTTCCGCTCGTGCTCGGTGGCGACCATAGTATGTCGATTGGCACGCTTGCAGCAATTACGGCGCATTACGACAATATAGGCGTCATTTGGTACGATGCGCACGGTGATTTAAATGTGCCAGCAACGTCACCGACAGGAAATATTCACGGCATGCCACTTGCGGTAAACTTAGGCTACGGGCATGACATGTTAACGCAAATTGGCACGCGCAAGCTAAAGACAGAAAACGTCGTATTAATTGGTGTGCGCGATTTAGATGAAGGGGAGCGGGCGTTCATTCGCGAGCATAATATGTTAGCGTTTACGATGCATGAAGTGGACGTACTCGGCATGGCGGTGGTCATTGAACAGACGCTTGCACACTTAGCGCATACAGACGGCATTCATTTGTCGCTCGATTTAGATGCGCTCGATCCGATGTATTGCCCAGGCGTCGGAACACCGGTGCTTGGTGGCTTAACGTACCGCGAAAGTCATTTAGCGATGGAGTTGCTTGCCGCCTCAACGCGCATCGTGTCTGCGGAGTTCGTCGAAGTAAATCCGATTTTAGATGAGCGTAACAAAACAGCAGAAGTGGCCGTCGCGCTCATAGCGTCATTGCTCGGTGATACGTTGTTATAGCAAAAGGCGAGCTGCATAATTGCGGCTCGCCTTCTGTTATTAATCACGGTCTTCTTCTACATATACAACGTCGCCTGTTACTGCGTTTAAGTTAATTGTGTATTCGATTTGCCCGTCTTGGAATTCAATTTCGTAATGTGCACCGTTATAATCTTGGTCTAGCTCGATATCCGTCATCGTTCCTTTAGCGAGCTGCTTCGCGATGTCGATTGCTTCGTCTGCTGTAATGATGTTCGTCTGTACTTCGCGGAAATCATCGTCTATTTCGACGTTGCCAGCGCTTGATTCGATGTATTGGTCGTCATCTAGTCTGATGCTGCTTGGCACGCCAACTTTGTTTAACGTATTAGCGACTGCTTGCTCCACTTGCTGCTCGGCTGCGTCCATTTTCACTTCGATTTGCTGCTCTGCTTGAGGGAATACGGCATTGCCTGCTAGTAATACACCGCCGCCTAAACCTAATGCTACAATTGGTACTAAAATGAATGTTTTTTTCATACTGTTATTCCTCCGTGTCGTTCGTTATTTGTTAACTTCATTATACAAAACGTATATGAGAGGAACTTTAACGCAACATTAAGATTTGATGAGAAAATTAATCGTCATACACAACGGATAAAATGTCGCCAGTGAGCGCATGAACTTGCATCGTCACTTCCTGTTCGCCAGACTCTAGCTCGATATCGTAATAGCCGCCGTTTGATGACGCAACAAACTCGATATCTTCAACGGAACCAGCGAAGCGAGCGGTTGCAATGCGCAATGCCTCGTCGCTCGTAATTTGCGTCGGAGTAGACGGTGATGTCGGCTTCACTTCCTCTTCAGGTGTAGTTTCTTCCTCACGTTCAGCTTCTTGTACGTCAGCTGCGATTGTTTGCGTGAGCGCGACAATTTGCCCGTGCGCATTTACCGTTGCATCGTATTGCCCGGTCGCATTTGAAAACGTAATCGTAAATGATTCACCTGCTGCATGACTTTCTAGTACTTCGGCGTTATAAGCTTGTGCAATTTTTTGCTCCGCCTGCTGCAGCGTAATGCGTTCATTCGTTTGCAGTAATACGAGCGTCAACACAATGAGCCCGATAGCTGTAACCGTTAAAACAATTAGCTTTTTCATTGCGGCTCCCTCCATGTGACGTAAATCGTTGTCCCTTCATTGACGACGCTTTGTACTGAAATATCGACGTACAGCTTGTCAGCAAGTGCTTTGGCGATTGCTAAGCCGAGCCCGCTTCCACCTGCTTGACGGTTGCGGTGCGCATCGACGCGGTAAAAGCGTTCAAATAAATGTGGAATGTGTTCCTCAGCAATGCCAGGACCGAAATCTTGAATCGCAATCGAATGCTCGCTTACATGGATAATGACTTCACGCTCGCTATATTTCAGCGCGTTTTCGATGAAGATGAACAGTAGTTGCTGAAGCGGAGCGCGGTAAATGGCCTTCGTTACGTCGTCGCCTCGTACGACAATGTCGCGTGCATACGTCGTGGCAAGTGGGGCAGTGCTCGCCTTTAGCCACGGAATGAGCGCTGTTTCCTCGATCGTATGTGCAAGTGGTTCGTTGCGAGCGATGAGCAGCATTTGTTCAATGAGCTCCTTCATATGCTCCGTTTGCGTCGTAATCGCAGTGAGCGCCTCGCCTGTAATCGCTTCGTTTTGTGTACCTCGTCGCTGCAATAGTTTCGCGTAGCTTTCAATGACAGTTAGCGGCGTTTTCAGCTCATGTGATGCATTGCTAACGAACTGTGCTTGCAAGTCATGATGGTGCTGCAGACGTGCCATTAAGTCGTTGTACGTGCTGCTTAGCTGAGACAGTTCATCGCGCGTCGTCGGTTGTTCTAGCTGCAAGTACGAGCCGTTTTGAATGTTTTGCTGCATCGTGTCGTTTAGCTCATCAATCGGCTTGCGAATGAGGCGGCTAAGCGTTGCGCTCGCTAAATAAATCGGAATGAGCGACAGTGCCGCGATTACGAGTAAAATGACGCGCAGCAGCTGTAAGTTTTGCGTGACGTCATTTAATGGTTGCACGAGCTGAAGCGTCACTGGCTCACCGTTTACCCAAATGGCCGCAGTTGCCGCCTGAAGTAGCGATACACCGTCATGCTCGTTTACAGCGTAGCCGACAATATTGCTCGTCGGGTAGTGCGGTGCGTCGTTTCCTTGAATGAACAGCTTCGTCTCGCCGTTCATATCGGTTACACGAATCGCGCCGTTCGCTGGTAAATAGACGCGTAAAATCGTTGCTGCTTCATCGCGCGTCGTCGTTTTCGCAAGCAGCGGCAACGCCTTTTCAGTGCGCGACATAAGTTGCTCGTATTCGGTTGAGTATGCCATCTTTTCATAAATGACGTAAATGGCGCTAAAGCTACAAACGACGATGAGCAGTGTCACAACGGTCGTCAATAAATGAATTTTCGTGCCGAGCTTCATTGGCGTTCATCCTTAATGACATAGCCGACGCCGCGCACCGTTTGTATGCTAGATGGGTCGAGCTTTTGACGTAAGTAGCGCACGTACACATCGACAACGTTCGTATCGCCGTAATAATCAAAGCCCCACACAGCGTTAAGCAGTTGCTCGCGTGTTTGTACGTTGTTTTTATTCAATAAAAAATGGTGCAGTAAATCAAATTCACGTTGCGTTAGCTCCACCGTTTCACCGTTATATGTAACGTCACGCGCCGCTTCATTTAATACAATGCCGTTTGCGCTAATCGTCGTCACGGCAGCTTGCTTTGGCTGGGCGAAGCGTAAATGCGTACGAATGCGGGCAAGCAGTTCCTCAAATTCAAACGGCTTCGTAATGTAATCGTTCGCTCCTAAATCAAGCCCTGCTACTTTATCGCTCGTGTCGCTTTTCGCCGTCAATAAAATAACCGGTGTCATGCGCTCGTCTGTACGAATGCGCTTTAACACGTCTAAGCCATTCATCTCCGGCAACATAATATCGAGTAATACTAAATCAAACGGCTGCTCGCGGTACGCAATGAGCCCGTCCGTTCCTGTATGTGCAATCGTCACGTCATAGCCTTCAAATTGCAGCTCAAGCTGTAATACGCGCGCAATTTGCGGCTCGTCCTCTACGACTAAAATGTGCTGTGTCATATTCATTCCTCCCATTCCTCTCTATGGTAAAAGATTTCACTGTAAAACCCAACTAATTAATTGCGCCGCCTATGCAGGAAATGTTTCATTATGCGTAGAATGTGGGATACGTACAGTAAAACGGAAAGGGGAGAATGGCATGAAAAAATGGTGGATGCTGCTGGCGTCGGCATTGCTTACACTTACGCTCGCAGCTTGTGGTGATAACAATATTAATAACAACGACGATGATGATAACGACAATGGCATGTTCAATAACGATGACGATAATAACGGTATGTTTGATGACAATGACAATGACCGCGATAACGATAACGATGATGACGATAACGATAATGATGAAGATGACGATGATTAAGTTGAATTGAAAAAGAGCTATCCGAGGTTATTTTCGGATAGCTCTTTTTATTCATTATTGTTTAGCAGATTCTAAAAACTCTAAGTTCACTAAACCTGTAATATCATCCTTCGTGCTATACTTCGCTTCTAATGAAATCGTCGCCATTTCTTGTAGTACATCCTCTTTCACTTCAGCAGTTGGTGTTACGCGGTCGAACGCTTTCGTTACTTCCTCTTTAGAAAGTGCTTTACCTGTAATTTCTTCAATATGATTTAAAAACAGGTCGATTGCTTCGTCACGATTTTGCTCGATGAAGTCAACTGCTTGTACGTGCGCACGTAATGCCGCTTCCGTTAACTCAGGGTTGCCGTCAGAGAATTTTTTCGTTGCGACAACGACTGTGTTCGTTGATTCGTTCCCCCATGCAAACTCATCTGCACCTTCAAGTAAGTTCGCTCCTGCATTTGTTTCGATATTCACACCCCAAGGCTCCTGTGTTGCCGCTGCATCGATTTCCCCTTGTAAAAATAGTGCGGCTGTATCTGCTGGTGCTTGCTTAATTAATTGTACGTCGTCCGCTGTTAAGCCGGCTTTTTCTAACGTTTTACGTAAGCCGATATCTTGTGTTGAACCGAACGTTGGGATGGCGATCTTTTTACCTTTTAAGTCTTCAACCGATTCGATACCTGAATCAGCGCGTGTGACAAGTACTGCACCGCCGTTTACCGCTCCAGCAATAATTTCGTGCTGTGGGTTTTTTAAGTATGTGTTCAGTGCAGGTGTTGGACCGACTGTACCGTAATCGACGTTGCTTGTAGACATTGCCTCCATGAAGCTACCACCGTCTGGGAATGTCGATGTTTTAATTTCCACGCCGTCACCTAACTGCTCTGCGAAGAACCCTTTTTCCAGCGCTACGATTGTTGTGATGTGCGTCATGTTCGGGAAGTAGCCGATGCGAATTTCTTCTGCGTCGTTTGTTGCTGTAATTTCCTCTTTGTCGCCACATGCGGCAAGTGTTAAAGCTGAGAATAATGCTGCTGATAATAACCATTTACGTTTCATATGTAAATCCCCCTAGTTTTGTTGAGGCGTGATGCCCCATTTCGTTAATACACGCTTTTCGATTTTGACAAATACGAAGTTGTCGATTAATGTGCCGACAATACCGATAATGATCATAATGCTAAATACTAAGTCCATCGCTTGTAATGAACGTCCTAAGTCAAGTAACGTACCTAAACCACCGCTACCTCCTAATAATTCCCCAGCAAGTACAGCACGCCATGCAAGCGCCCATGCGATACGGAAGCCTGAAATAATTTGTGGCACCGTGGCAGGGAAAATAATTGTACGGAATAAGTGGAAGCCGCTTGAGCCCATCGTTTTTGCGACGCGGATATGAAGCGGTGATACACTTTTAAAGGCTGTGCTGGATGTAATCGTAATCGACAATGTTGCCCCGAGTACGACGATGAAAATAACCGATGATACGCCTAAGCCGAACCATAAAATAGCGAGCGGGAACCACACGATATTTGGAATTGCTTGCAACGTAGTCACGAAGAAACCAAGTGTTTCGTCGACGATTTTATATTTATAAATTAAGAAGCCAAGGAATAGTCCGAGGAAAATAGAAATAATAAATCCGATAAACAATCGACTAACGGACACCCATGTTGCTTCTACTAATTGACCTGACATAATGCTTTCGATAAATGTTTTAATAATCGTAACGCCACCGTCTTCATTTGGAAGAATGACAGGCGGCCACATGAATGCTGGGAATACTCCTGCTTTAGATATCGCTTCCCATATAGCGATCAGGACTACTAGAAACCCGATCCGTTTTAAGGCTATAATCACTACCAAACTCCTCCTTCAACACTTTTTCCATTTCTTGCTCAAGCTCTTCTAAAATGCGGTTTTCTAAATGTGTCGTTAAGCTATCAGCCGTACGAGGACGTGCTGCTTGTACGTCGAACATATTTTTAATGCCGCCTGGGCGTGTTTTCATTAGAACAATTCGGTCAGATAACACAACAGCCTCGCGAATGTTATGCGTAACGAAAATAATCGTCTTCTTCGTCTCACTCCATAATTTTTCAAGCTCTTTATGTAGCACCATACGCGTTTGCTCATCCAGTGCAGCGAATGGCTCGTCCATTAATAAAATTTCTGGGTCCATGACAAGCGCACGGGCAATCGCCACACGCTGCTTCATCCCACCTGATAATTCATGCGGCTGTGAATGCGCAAATTTCGTTAAATGTACTTTTGCAAGCCATTCCATCGCACGCGCCTCAGCTTCTTTTTTATCGATTCCTTTAATAAGTAAGCCGTACATAACGTTTTCAAGTACGCTTAACCACGGGAACAAACCTGATTCTTGGAACACGACGATGCGGTCATTGCCAGGTCCTGTAATTGGTTTGCCGTTAACGAGTAGCTCGCCTGATGTTTGTTGGTCAAGCCCTGCGATAATATTTAGTAGCGTTGATTTCCCACACCCAGAAGGACCGAGCAGTGAAATGAATTCGCCTTTTTGAATCGTGAAGTCAACGTTATCTAACGCGATCACGGGGTCATTTTTCTTTACGTTGAATGCTTTGTGCAAATTGTTTAGCACGATGTGATTGGTCGTCATTGTCGGCGATCCTCCCTATCTCTTATAAAACATAGTCAAATACTATGAATTGAATGATAGGCTATATTTCATGTCGCGTCAACAACTTTTCGGTTTTAAAAATTAAATTTTCTAACATTAAATGAGAATGATGGAGAATCGACTTAAAATAAATGTTAATGTATAATAAAATTGAATTGTTATTTCCGATGAATTTACGTGGTTTTTAGCGAGAACAGGGCGATTTATAGCGAATTGCCAGTTGGAAAAGAAACGAGCTTGCGGCAATCATTGTCAGTCCACTATTTATTTGGTATAATGTAGAACGTTGTGAAGTTTCTATTTAGGGGGTGCTTATATGCATGAAGTATTAATGGCGCTATTGGTTATTGTTTCTTTAGCGATTATCGTTCTAGTTTTATTACAATCTAGTAAAGGTACAGGTTTGTCAGGTGCCATCTCGGGTGGAGCTGAACAACTTTTCAGTAAACAAAAAGCACGTGGACTAGACTTAATTTTACACCGCATTACGATTGTGTTAGGTGTATTGTTCTTCGGTTTAGCATTAGCGATTACGAAATTTTAATACGTACATTATGCGCCTGGCCAGCAAAGCGGTTAGGTGCTTTCTTTTACTCATTTTTTCGCAAGCCCCGAAATGTTAAAAAAGCGCAAATAGCGTACAAATTACGTTTTTACGCTTATAATGAATATAGTCGGCAAAGGGGGGCTCGTTAATGAAAACGAATAGTCAGCAACCGTTCTTTTTTGAGGCTGGACGACGCGCTGTGTTACTATTACATGGCTTTACCGGTAGCTCAGCGGATGTGCGTATGCTTGGACGCTTTTTAGAAAAGCACAGCTATACGAGCTTAGCACCACATTACCGCGGACACGGTGTTGCACCAGAGGAACTGATCACAACGAACCCATCGCAATGGTGGGCAGACGTTTTAAACGCATACGACGAGTTACGTGAGCGCGGCTATGACGAAATTGCCGTTTGTGGCTTATCGCTCGGTGGTGTGATGGCACTGAAGCTTGCGCTAAACAAACCGTTAACAGGCGTTGTTACAATGTGTGCCCCGATGACGATGCGCACAACAGAATTGATGTTTGAGGGTGTGCTCAAATACGCAGCGCAATACAAAAGATTGGAAAGAAAAGACGATGCAACGATCGAACGAGAAGTTGCGGCAATCCGTGAAGTGGGCATGCCGTCACTTGAACAGTTACGTACGTTCGTAGTCGATGTACGCGAACAAGTAGACGAGCTATACACGCCGCTATTTGTCGTACAAGCACGTCACGATGAAGTAATCGACCCAAACTCAGCGAACATCATTTTTGATGCCGCTGAATCAACACAAAAACAATTGACATGGTATGAAGAAGCCGGACACGTCATTACATTAAGTCGTGAAAAAACGCAGCTTCATCATCATATATATGAATTTTTACAAAGTTTAGATTGGCACGATTGAACGTTCATCGCTATAAGCTTGAATGGAAACGTTGCTTGAAACAAGAGGCGGACTCTAGCGGGAAAAGCGTGTGCGTGAGATTACAAGCTCACGCCACGCCCGCGGAAAGCCTGCCTCAACGTGAAAAGCAACATCAATTGATCGTGAGGAACGATGATTCAACAAATGAAAAATACAAATCCCTATAAATAGGGGAGGGAGAATTGAATGACAGAAAATATTTTACAAGACCGCGTATTAGCGGCAATGAACGAAGAAGAATACCAAGCATCAACAGTGAGCGAGCTAGAAGGCTTACTTGGCTTAACAGAAGCGACGGAATTTAAAGATTTAGTGAAAACACTCGTACGCATGGAGACGCAAGGGCTAATCGTTCGCTCTCGCTCAAACCGCTATGGCTTACCGAAACAAATGAACTACCTGCGCGGTAAATTTATCGGGCACGCAAAAGGATTCGGTTTCGTAGCACCAGAAGAACAAGGCATGGATGATATTTTCATTCCACCGACGGAAACGAACGGCGCAATGAACGGCGATATCGTTCTTGTGCGCGTGCAAAAAGAAACGTCAGGCGACCGCCGCGAAGGCATCGTGACAAAAATCGTGGAGCGTGGTCAAACGACAATTGTCGGCACATTCGAAGATAATCGCGGCTTTGGCTTTGTCGTACCAGATGATAAAAAGCTAACGGTGGACGTCTTTATCGCAAAAGAGCATACACTTGGCGCAATCGAAGGGCATAAAGTTGTTGTCGAAATTACGCAATGGCCAGAAGACGGCAAATCAGCAGCCGGCATGGTAAAGCAAATTTTAGGGCACCGCAATGACCCAGGCGTTGATATTTTATCGATTATTTATAAGCACGGCATTCCACCAGAGTTCCCACAAGAAGTAGTCGATGCAGCCGCAGCAGTGCCAGAGCAAATCGATGAGAAAGACTTAATCGGTCGCCGCGACTTACGCAATGAAGTGATTGTCACAATTGACGGCGCGGACGCAAAAGACTTAGACGATGCGGTAACGGTAACGAAAAACGATGACGGCACGTACAAGCTAGGCGTACACATTGCAGACGTAAGCTACTACGTGACAGAGGATTCGGTTTTAGATAAGGAAGCATATGAGCGTGCGACGTCTGTATACTTAGCAGATCGCGTGATTCCGATGATTCCACATCGTCTATCAAACGGTATTTGTTCATTAAACCCACAAGTGGACCGTTTAACGCTATCATGCGAAATGATTATTGACGGCGCAGGAAACGTCGTAAGCCACGATATTTTCCAAAGTGTTATTAACACAACGGAGCGTATGACGTACTCAGACGTATACAAAATTTTAGAACACCGCGATGAAAACCCAGAGCTAGTCGAACGTTATGAAAACTTAATTCCGATGTTTGAGTTAATGGGTGAGCTTGCTAAAGTGTTACGCGAACGTCGTGCAGCACGCGGCGCAATCGACTTTGACTTTAAAGAATCGAAAGTGCTTGTCGATGAGGAAGGCTGGCCGTCAGAAATCGTTGTACGCGAGCGAACGGTAGCCGAGCGTTTAATCGAGGAGTTCATGCTTGTCGCAAACGAAACAGTAGCCGAGCATTTCCACTGGATGAACGTGCCATTTATTTATCGTATTCACGAGGACCCAAAACCAGAGAAGTTACAGCGCTTCTTCGAGTTTGTGACGAACTTTGGCTTAGTCATTAAAGGTACAGGCGCATCGGTGCATCCGAAAGCACTGCAAGCGATTATCGAAAAAATTGAAGGATTACCGGAAGAACCAGTTATTTCAACGATGTTACTACGCTCGTTACAACAGGCGAAATATTCAGCGGAATCACTCGGTCACTTCGGCTTATCAGCAGAGTTTTACACGCACTTCACATCACCAATTCGCCGTTACCCAGATTTAATTGTGCACCGTTTAATTCGCACGTATTTAGTTAATGGCGACACGTCGAAAGAAACGATTGGCTACTGGAAGAGCGTCATGGATGAAATTGCAGACCATACGTCAAGCCGCGAGCGTCGTGCAGTCGATGCTGAGCGCGACGTAGAAGCACTGAAAAAAGCACAATTCATGCTCGATAAAGTGGGCGAGGAGTTCAACGGTATCGTATCGTCTGTTACAAACTTTGGTATGTTCATCGAGCTTGAAAACACAATTGAAGGCTTAGTGCATATGCGCAATATGAACGATGACTACTACCGCTTTGACGACCGTTCGATGTCATTGATCGGCGAGCGTACAGCACGTCAATTCCGCATCGGTGACGAGGTGCGCATTAAAGTAACGGCTGTAAACTTAGACGAATCGGCAATCGACTTTGAAGTAGTCGGCATGGTATCAAATCGTGAGCGTCGCCGCGTCGAAGCACCACGCGTTATTGATGCAGGGCGCAAACGTCGTCGTCCAGAAGGCAATACAACACGTAAGCGCGAGCAGCCAGGTGCAGCAAGTGCAGAGAAAAAGCCTGAAAAGCGTCTTGGCAGCAGTAAAAGCGTACGTGCCGGTCGTCGCAAAGATAAAAAAGACGACCCACGTGGCCAAAAGAAATCAGACGGTCCGAAGTTTTACGATGGCATCGTCAAAAAGAAAAAGAAGAAAAAATAACATGACGACGAGGTAGCCCCGCGCTGCCTCGTCTGTAACGAGGTGTTTTTAGTGGCAAAAGGAACTGGAAACGTGCTTGCACAAAACAAAAAAGCAAGCCATGATTATTTTATTGAAGATACGTACGAAGCGGGCATGGTGCTAACCGGTACAGAAATTAAAGCCGTTCGTGCCGCGCGCGTGCAGCTAAAGGAATCATACGTACAAATTAAAGGCGGCGAGGCATGGGTACAAAACATGCACATTAGCCATTTCGAGCAGGGCAATCGCTTCAACCACGAACCACTGCGCCCGCGTAAGCTGCTCCTTCACCGCAAGCAAATTAACGACTTAATCGGTAAAGTAAAGCGAGACGGCTACACGCTCGTACCGCTGAAAATTTATATTAAAGACGGCTATGCGAAGCTATTAATTGGCTTAGGTAAAGGGAAAAAAGATTACGATAAACGAAATGATTTAAAACAGAAGGAAGCAAAGCGTGACGTCGAGCGTGCCTTCAAAGAACGCCAGCAGTAATAGGAGACGAATATGAAAACAAGTACAATTAATAAAGTTAGTTTCGGACTAGCCATCGTTTGTTTTTACTTCGCGTTAACATGGCTATTCCCAATGTCACACATTACATTTTCACCGGTCATCACGTTCGAGTCGGAGGAGAAAGCCGCAAAGCAAGCCGAAACGTTATCAACGAGCTTTAACGAAAACGACAGCGTGGACGACAAGCTAGCAGAGGCGCTCGGTCAACCGTGGGCAATGCAACAGTCACCGATCGCGATGAACGATAAAAGCTTAGACTACATCGAAGCACAGTTAAACGTCGCACTCAAAAGCATTACAGACGAAGCGGCTGTCAAAGAGCTACAAGCAGCCAAACGCGACTTAGCCGTTGTGCAGGAGCGCAGCTGGAAAACACGCTACGTCATCCAAGACTACATCGGCAAAGTCCAAGCACATTTACTGAACGCGATGGAAGCGTACGACAAAACACTATAAAATACATACGAGCCTAGCTGAACGACAACACATCAGCTAGGCTCGTTTACTTTTCGCTTGAAGTTTGACGTACTTTGTCTTATACTAAATAGACATTGCCAGCAGTATTTACTCATACAGTACTGATTACGATAGTGTGTTGTTTCACTATTGCCGTCGCAGCTCGTCTGCACCTCGAACATTCGGGGACGTTACGGATTCGACAGGGGTGGTTCAAGCTCTGGTCGCGCGTCGGAGGTCTCGTCTTCGTCATCAACGGAAGTTATATAATAACTGGCAAACAACAAAACTTAGCTTTCGCAGCGTAAGCTCGTAGGCGTTCGGCTTTTGCATCGCCCATGTGCAAAAATCCCGGACTCAACTTTAGTGGGATACGATCACTGGTGCCACCTGAGTCAGTGTTAAGAGACTAGTAGGTTAGCGCTCTGGACGCCTGTTTACCGGCATAAGGAAACGCGAATTGCAAATAGGTAGACTACACGCGTAGAAGCCGGCGTATTGGAGCTTCTGGACGCGGGTTCGACTCCCGCCGTCTCCATACATACGATTTCATAGGAAATCAAATAAAGCCAAAATCCTTATATATCAAGGGTTTTGGCTTTTTTCTTTTGTCAGGGAATTTCATTTGATTTCATTTAACCGTAGTTAAAATCGTAGTAAAAAATTTAGGGGCTGTCCGAAAAGTCAGATGAACATCTGACTTTTCGGAAGCCCCTTTTTCCATTTCATTCATTATTTTTAGGATACGGATCAAAAAAATGAAATAA
>JAXJTE010000073.1:0-37517 GCA_036309765.1 Caryophanon sp.
CATTCGCAATTTGCGCAATGCGGCGATGTATCGCATGGTGTTTGATTGGCTCGTTGGCTTAAATTGCACGCGCATCGCAACGTTAAAAGGTGGGCGCACGATTAAAGTCGGACGCGTCATGACGCCGACGCTTGCGATTGTCGCTGAGCGTGAGGAGGAAATCCAATCGTTCGTGCCAAAGCCGTACTTCCAAATTGAGCTTGATTTTGGTTCGTTTAAGGCACTTTGGTTTAAAGATAAACTAAACCGCTTCGACAAAAAAGAGGAAGCGGAGGCAGTGCTTGCGCGCATTACAGGGCAGGCAATCGTTGCAACGCTAGAGACGGAGCGAAAAACGATTCCGGCGCCACCACTGCATTCATTGCTCGAGCTACAAAAAGAAGCGAATAAGTTTTACGGCATGACGTCGAGCGATACGTTAAAAATTGCGCAAAGCTTGTATGAAAAAAAGCTCATTACGTATCCACGTACCGAGTCGAAGCATTTACCGACAAATTTCGCGCAGCATATTGAGCATAATATAAACGCTGCACAAGGCGTGCCACAGCTACAGCAGGCAGTAGCATACATTGCGGGGCAGGACATAGGGCGCGTCATGCGATCAAAGCGCTACGTCGATGATAAAAAGCTAACCGACCACCATGCGATTACGTTAACGGACGTTACGCCGACATTTGCAAGCTTAAGCATGGCAGAGCAGCGCATTTATGAGCTGGTGGCGAAGCGGCTGTTGTCGATTTTTTTACCGCCCTACACATTTGATGAAACGACTGTCGTATTAACGAGTGGTGGTGAGACGTTCAAAGCACGCGGCAAAATGGTCATTGAAAAAGGGTTTACAGCATTGTATGAGCAGCATAAAAAGAAGGAAGTGCCGCCGCTACCGTTTATGCAGCAAGGCGACGTCTTAGCAATTCAAAATAAAGCGATTTTATCTAAAATGACCGAGCCACCGCCGCGCTATACGGATAGCTCGCTCCTTGATGCGATGTTTCATGCGGGGCGCTTCGTTGAGGACGCAAAGCTACGGGCGATTTTAAAGGACGCAGAAGGCATTGGCACATCGGCAACGCGCGCGGAAATTATTGATAAGCTGCTCGCAATTGGCATGATTGAGCGCGATAAAAAGTCGTTTCGTGCAACGGCGTTCGGACGCGAAGTCATTGCACAGCTAGAAGGGCATGACGTTGTATCGCCAGAGCTGACCGCCATTTGGAGCAAGAAGTTAAAAGATATTATTGACGGTCAGCTGTCGTCGCGTGATTTTTATGCGGATATGCTTGTGTTTATTCATGATACGACAAATAAGCTAAAGCAGCTTGACATCGCCATTGCGCAGCAGGAAGTCGTTGTAGTCGGCAAATGTCCGGCATGTCAAAAGCGCGTTATAGAAGGGTTTAAAAGCTATCATTGTGAGGATAAGGCGTGCGAATTTTTCGTGGCAAAAACGATGCTCAAAGGGAAAATTTCGGCGGCGAATGTGAAGAAGCTACTGCGCGGCGATGAAACGAATGATATGATGTTTACGTGGAAGTCGGGCAAAAAAAGTAAGGCCAAGCTCAAGCTAAACGGCGCAAAGCTGGAATTTATTTTTCCGCAATTTCCAGATAAAGAGAAATAAAGGGGCAGTGACAACATGAATATATATGTAGCAAACGGGCTGTTTTCGATTGGCGACCGCTACGTGAATGCAGAAATTGCGAAGGCGTTACGCGCAGCAGATGACACGCTCCAGTTATATGTGCCACAGGAAAACGATGCGATTAACGATAAGGAAGCGTATGCAAATAGCGCACAAATCGCACAGGCGGACTTAGCGGCACTTCGCGACAGTGACTTGCTCGTTGCCGTAATTGATGGCGTTGAAATTGATTCAGGCGTTGCAGCAGAAATTGGCGCGTTTAGCATGCTGGGCCGTCCGATTGTGGCGTTATGCAGCGATGTGCGTCAACAAGGAACTGCCAACAAGCAAAAAATCGAGGCACTTAAAGAAGATGCACTGGAAAATCAATTCATTTACCGTAATTTATTTGTCGTAGGGCTGATTAAAGAAAACGGGGTAATCGTTTCTACAATCGAGGATGTTGTGCGCGAGGTAGTCGCACGACGATAAAAAACACAGGTTAAGCGTTTTTGCTTAATCTGTGTTTTTTTTACGTATGTACGGGGAGTTGTGCTCTTACGTATTGCTCAAATGGCCCTTCGTAAACGCACGTTGCATACGGTAAGCACGCGAAATCATTCGGGCGCATGAAAAATGGCTCGTTGCACGGTAGTTCTAGCTGCATTTCTTGAAATAATGTCGCGACAAAATGCGAGCAAAAATACGTGTTTTCACGCTCCCATTTGTAGCCACACCAAAGTGCAAACAGCCCTAAAAAATGATATTGATATTGTGTAGAATGCGCTTTCATATCACGCAGTCGTTTGCGTAGCTGAATGTAGCGTTCGGTCGGTAACACGCAGCTATAAATGGCGCAATACGCTTGCTGGAAAATAGAGCTTGTGCGGCTTTCCTGCGTGAAGCCTCCGATGAATGGATTGTGTTCATAGCGTCGGCCAAAGCTATACATTTCGTGCAGTAACGGATCAAGAGCGATGGATACGTGATTGTAGCGATCGCGCGTAACTAGTTGAATGGTGCGCGATAGCCACGTTCGCGTTGCGGTCATCACAACATAAATCGTTCGCGTTGTCATACATAGGACCTCCTATAAGTAAGCAGATAAGTCTGCGTATTTTTTCATTCGAGCAAATATCGTCATGTACTATACGTGTTTGTTCGTTAATTTGTTTCAGTACATTTCCACAATAAACGAAAATGGAGGGAATTTGTACTTTAAACGATAATAACTTTTGAAAAATAATGGTTTTTTTCAAATGAAGCCGTTTAGCTTGTAATTTTATCTAAATTCGATACAATTCAAAGAACATATGCCATTGTAAGAAAAATGAATTGTGGCTATTTTGTAAACAGCTCAAATTTTCAGATTTAATTCTTGACGTAACGATATACAATTTGTACACTGTAAACATTCAATTGTTTTTTTCGGATATACAACATAACAAAATATACTAAAAGTAAGGATATGATGGTGAAATGATCGTATGTAAATTTGGTGGTACATCGGTAGCGAGCGCAGCGCAAATTACAAAGGTAGCAAATATCGTCAAGAGCGATGAAAAGCGACGTATTGTCGTTGTTTCTGCACCGGGCAAACGCTCAAGCGAGGATATTAAAGTAACGGACTTATTAATTGATTTAGCAGATGCAGCACTTGCGAATGCAAATGTGGAAGAAAAAATCGAAACTGTCGTAAACCGTTATAAAGACATTACAGCAGAGCTTGGCTTAGGACAAGACATTTGTGACGTCATCGCAGCGGATTTACGCGAGCGTGTTGCAGGCGACCGTTCAAACACAGAATTATTTATCGATAGCTTAAAGGCAAGCGGTGAGGACAACAACGCGAAAGTAATCGCAGCGTACTTCAGCTCAATCGGCATCCCAGCGCGTTACGTAAGCCCGAAAGATTTATTAATTGTAAATGACTTACCAGAGCGTACATTTGCCGTGCCAGCAGCATATGAGCGTTTAGCGGCACTTGCAAATGAAGATGAAATTATCGTCTTCCCAGGCTTCTTCGGCTATACGAATGACGGTGTATTACGTACGTTTGACCGCGGTGGCTCAGACATTACAGGTTCAATTTTAGCATCAGCAGTCGATGCAGAGCTATACGAAAACTTCACAGACGTGGACTGCGTATTCTCAGCGAACCCAAAAATCGTCAACAACCCAGCAGAAATTAAAGAAATCACATACCGCGAAATGCGCGAATTATCATATGCAGGCTTCTCTGTATTCCATGACGAAGCGTTAATGCCAGTATTTAAAAAAGGTATTCCAGTAAACATTAAAAACACAAACAACCCGTCAGCTCCAGGTACGCGTGTCGTGCCAACTCGTGAGTTAACAGGTCGTCCAGTAACAGGTATTTCAGTAGATAGCGGCTTCTCAACGCTTTACGTATCGAAATATTTAATGAACCGCGAAATCGGCTTCGGTCGTAAGTTATTACAAATCGTTGAAGAAGAAGGCATTTCATACGAGCATACGCCATCGGGTTTAGATGACATTTCAGTAATTATGCGTTCAAACCAATTAACACCTGAAAAAGAAGAGCGCATCGTTCAACGTATTGAAAATGAATTACACGTAGATAACGTATACTTCCGCCACGGCTTCTCGATGGTCGTGTTAGTAGGAGAAGGTATGCGTAACAGTACAGGTTTAGCAGGTCGCGCAGCACTTGCGATTTCAAAACTTGGTGTGAACATTGACATGATCAACCAAGGCTCTTCAGAAGTAAGCTTAGTGTTTGGCGTACTACAAAACTACGAAGACATCATTTTAAAAGCGTTATACGAAGAATTTTTCACAGCAGTACCGGTGTAAAAATAAAAAGCGATGCGGCATAATTTTTCCGCATCGCTTTTTTTATGCCTTGTTTCGGCAGTTGTATTTCGTGCGTACGTGCGTTACAATGCGCTAAGAGGTGAGCTGACATGAGTATTTCTTTAGCAGGTATGCTTGTCATGTTTTCAGGCATTTTCGTCGTGCTGATGGTCATTTTTGAAGTGTTGCCATGGCTAAACGACGCGACAAAGGTCGTCTTCATTGGCATCGGGCTATTTTTCGTTGTCACGGGAGCCATTGTGCGCTACAAAGGCTTGAAATCGGAAATGAAGCAAACTAAATGACAAAGACGCTAGCAAGATGTACTCTCGCTAGCGTTTTTTTAATGTTCCTCGACGTCTTTCGTAATCGAACTATGGTTTTCCATGTAAAACACGTCGCCCATCGTATTGCGAATGATCGAGTCGTGCAAATCAATCGTCGAATGGTTCAGCGCTTGAATATTATGCTCTGTTTGCGTGTTGTTGACAAAGCATTTGTATATATCAATCGTTGAATGGTTGCGAGCGAAAATATCAGACGCCCCAGCATCGGTGAAATGAACGCTGCGCAGCTCGACGTTTGAGTTATGGTCTACCCACAGCTGCGGCAGTCCGTGATTGGAAATGAACGTATCTTCAATAAAGCCTTCTGCGTCGTTTTCTAAAATAATGCCATTTTCTTGCCCGCTATAGAGCTCACAATTACGCACGATGAGCTGGCTATCATCAAACACGAGCTGCGGGAAGCGGTGGTCAGACACTTGGCTATCCGTTATTTCAACATACGATTGCCCGCTCGCTTTAATGCCGTTTGATTGCCCTGCTGCGATTGTACACTGGTGAATGTACATTTTCGTTTGTTGTTGTACTTCAAGCTGAATGCCATCGCTGTCGTGAATGTGGCATTGCTCAAACAGCACGTTCGATTCATCAAGTGCATATAAGCTTTTGCCTTTTGCGAGCGTGCTGCGGCGCACCGTGATGAAAGCGTTCGTTTTGCCGGCAAAGTGTGGCATATCGTTTTGATAGAAGCGGCAATCTTCAGCTACGACATCGCTGCTATCGAGTAATAGCACCGCATTGCCGACATTTTCAAACACGTCGCAATCGTCTAGTCGAAGTGATGATTCTACGGCAGATAGTGCGCTACTTGCATGAGTTGACACCGTGCTACGCATAAGCTGTGCAACTGAAGCACGCTCAGCATAAATGCCGACTTGCTCACCATTTGTAAAGAAGCTATCGTTGCTGTTGAACACCGATTTTTCTGAAATATGGCATTGTGCGAGCTGGCTATAAGAGATTTTGCTTTCGACAACATTCGCTGTTGATTGTTCTTTTACTTGTAGCGCGTTGCCTTCGCTATACGTAAGTTGTGACGTCATAATGTGCGCGTGAGAATGCAGCGTCACTTGCACATGTGCGAGCTTATGATGCATAAATTCCGCGTCGCATATGTCGGCTGTCGCATGGTCGCGCAGCATCACGCCAGATTCTTGCCCGTTTGAAATGCGAACGTTACGAGCTTGCATATGTGCATTTTGAATCCAAACTTGCGGCAATACATGCTCCTCGATGCGCGTGCCAGACAATGTAACGTTTGCTTGATTGGATGCGTAAATGCCGTTTCCTTTACCGTGTGTAATGTAGCTGCCCTTATCGACAATAACCGATTGCTGGTGTGCGATAAGTTGCGTGCCGCTATGGTGACTGAATTTATTTTTCGTTGAGTTAAGCGAGCTGCTGTTGCGCAACCAAATAGCATGATTTGCCGAATGCAGCGTGCTGTTATATAAATCGACCGTTGCGTAGTCAGCTAAAATATTTGCTTTGCCGTTGCTGTAAATGGCGCATTGATCCACTGTTAACTGTGCATTCGGGCGCAACTCAATGCCGATTTCCTTCGCGCCAGAAACGATGCTATGTTTAATATCTAACGTACCGCTTACACATAATAATGTCGGTACATAAGATGTGGAAATATCACAATGGTTGAAAAAAACATTCCCATCAATTTGAATTGTTGATGATGGGTGGAACGTAATGTTTTCAAACACAATACTTGCGCCTTTTTTGACGATGACTGAACCTTCAATACGTGTATGCTGTGTGCCTGAGCCTTCAATCGTAACTGTACCTTCAATCTCAATGTTTTCGTTATATGTGCCTTCTGAAAGGTGAATCGTGTCACCTGTTTTTGCTACTTTTAACGCCTTTGTGATTGTGCGAACAGTCGAAAAGATAGAAGAAGCGACTTTAATAATGGCCATATTCATTTCCCTCCCATTTTTCGAACTAAATCTATACATACTTATCTATTGCACAAAATGCCAACTGTTAACCCTTATATTGCATAAAATTATAAAATTAATCGTTTCGCCTTTGAATGATGTAGGTTGTAGTAGGACATTTATACGAGCTTTTCGAATCGATCGATAAATGTTACGCGAATGTCAAAATCGCAATGCTTCGTAATAATGGAGACTTTTTATAACAAAGTCGCCACATTTTATGGGACAATGTAGGAAAAAGGTTTGAAGCTGTCTGAAATGTGTAACGGTATACATAACGGATGAGTAAGGAGGAAGTAAAATGACGCATCAAAAGCTACAACAAATTAAGCAAGCATTAAATGCGAAGTTTTTTGATCGCAAAGAAGAAATCGATGCGCTACTAACGGCATTACTAGCAAGACAACATATATTATTTATTGGCCCAGCAGGAACGGGGAAAAGTGCGCTTAGCTCGATGCTTGGTGAAATCGTCGAAGGTAGTCGGTATTTTCAGCATTTACTGACGCCATTTAGTACACCAGAGGAATTGTTCGGTGTGCTTTCACTAAAGGATTTAGAGCAGGGTGTATACAAGCGAAACATTTCAGGCATGTTACCAGAGGCGCATTTTGCGTTCATTGATGAAATCTTTAAGGCGAACTCAGCGATTTTAAACTCACTGCTGACGCTCATTAACGAACGGATTTACTATAACAACGGCGTACCGATTCACTCCCCACTTATGACAATCGTTGGTTCTTCCAATGAATATATCGAAGAAGGAGAAGGGCTTGAGGCGTTGTTTGACCGCTTTTTACTGCGCTATGAAGTAGAATATATTAAGGAAACAAATACATTTTTAGCGATGCTGAAGCAAACGACGAGTGTGCCAGTGCCGAAGCTGACGATGGAGGAGCTGTCGTTTCATCAGCAAGTGTGTGAGCGCGTCGAAATTTCGGATAGCATTTATGAGACGCTCGGCAAAATTCGCCAGCAGCTGATGGATGAGGGCATTCGACCGTCTGACCGTCGTTTTAAGCAGGCGCTGCCGATTTTACGTGCGCAGGCATATTTAGACGGGCGTACAGAAGTTGCGAAAGCAGATTTAGCCATTTTAAAGCACGCGCTATGGGAGCAAGTCGAGCAAAAGGACAAGACAGCTGAAATTATTATTAAAATTGCACATGACTCGATTGAATCGTTTATTGAGCGCGTCGGACCAGAGTTTGAGGAAATTTTATTGAAGTCGCAAAACGCGATGGTACAAAAGACGCCGGACGCGCGTAAAGAGTTAAGCGATCTACTTGTGCAGGGCAAAACGCTATTTTTAGAAGTGCAAGCGATGACGAGGCAGCAGCCTGACCGCGTCGAGCTACGCAACTTAAAGGAGCATATGCATCAGCGACTACTGCATATGACATCAATGGTCATTGGCTTTTAAAAGGGTGTGAAAAATATGTATGAGCAGTCGGTATTACACATAGAGCAGTTAGAAATGGACCGCTTCAATCAGCTGCTACAAATGGCAAAGGTGTTTCAGCAAGTATGTTATGAGGGTACAAAGCTACATCCACAGTTTACGAACATTATTGGTGATTTATGGGCGGCATTTTATAAGCAGGACGTCATGTTTCAAGAGGATATTCCGCCACAGCGCGAGACGGCCAAGCAAATTGTGACGTCGCTTATCGAAAGCGAATCGTACGTCGCGCGTCATGCGATTACGATTGGCGACGATTTATTATCGGTGCTTTGTGCGATGGCGATGAGTGAGGCGTTAAAGAAGTGGCTTGAGCAAAACAACGTCGAGCATCAGCGTGAGGAAAATAAACGAAATGCTGAGTACGCTGAAAATCAAGTGAAAGAAGCGCGTCGTCAAATGTATGACCCAAAAGCAACCGAGCAGGAAAAGGAGCGTGCGCGCACACGTAAGCAGTTTGCGGAGCGTCGCCTTGCTGATTTAAAAAAGCGCGAGGAGCGACTGCGCAATGAGCAATCAAAAACGCTAGACGACTTGCCGAGCGAGCAGCTACAAAACATGCTTGAGCAGGCGCACGAAAATGCCCAGCAAACAGCAAAAAATGTCGGGCAGCTTGCAGGCGATGAAGGACGTGCTGCATTGATGAAAGTACCGCTTCGTGAACAACTCGCCCTCGCTGAAAAAGTGCGCTATCATCCGAACTTACAAGAAATTGCCGACTTAGCTGGACGCTTCCGCCGCATCGCAAAAAAGAAGCAAAAGCAAAAGTTTAAGCGTACGATGGAGCGTCGTAACATTACGCTCGGTCGAGAAGTCGAGCGCTTGTTGCCGATGGAGTTAGCCAACTGGTCGATGCCAAGCTCGAAGCTCGATTTCCTGCGTCGTTACTCAGAGCAACAAACGTTCATTTTCAGCACGAGAGGAAAAGATAAGCGCGGCAAAGGCCCGATTATTATTTGCATGGACGAATCAAGCTCGATGTCGATGATGCGCGCAAAAAGTAAGGCATTTTGTTTAGCGCTCATGATGATTGCGAAAAAGCAAAAGCGTGATTTAGCGGTCGTGCCATTTGCGACAACGGTTGGCGACGTCACATTATTTAAGCGCGGCATGTCTACGACGAATCAGCTCATTCATTTTTGCGATCAATTTTTAAACGGTGGCACGAACTTTGAGCGACCGCTTGATGCCGCGCTGACGATTTTAAACGAATCGCGATTTCAAGAAGCTGATATCGTATTTGTAACGGACGGAGCAAGTACATTGAGCGAATCGTTTTTAAAACAATTTCAAGAAACGAAAAAACGAAAGCAGTTTCAATGTTTAAGCGTCGTGCTATCGACGAAATATACGAAAGCAGACGCGCAGGCAGTCGAATGCTTTTCGGATAAAGTGCTAGAAGTAAGCGACTTAGCAGAAGCTGAGGACGTCTTTGAGTTAGGTATTTAATAGGGGGGATTGACATGGGTTTATTATGGTTTTTATTGTTATGGGGATTAATCGGGTATTTCGCGTATACAAAGTGGCAGTCGATGCGAAACTTTGAACGTACCGCAACGATTGCGACAATGAAGCAGCCGAAATTTATTTTCTCGATTGGCTTTTTACTCGTAGGTTTCTTTTTGTCGAGCGTTGCAGGGTTGCTCGGAAGCTACGTTGTGAATTTAGGTGGCACGGCGATGATGCTCATTGGTGCGTTGACACTCTCTGTACTGAACTGGAAAACGAATCGATCGTTTAGCTACTTTTTACTAGCGTGTGTTGGACTTGTTTCATTTGTGAATGTGTTTGGCTAACAGTGTAGAAAGGCAAAGTCGATTGTGGCTTTGTCTTTTTGTGATAAAGGAGGGGTTTTGATGAAACGAGGAATACATGTGCTGCGCTATGCGTTTCAAAACATTTACACATACCGCGTGGAATACGTGCGGACATTTATATGGATTCGCCTGTTACAAGCGATTGTCTTTGTGCCGCTGACGTCGCTGCTGTTTTATTGTATGTATACGTGGACGGGGTTTGATGCGATTACGGAGCATAATGTTGTGAAATTTTTATTGCATCCGTACGCAATCGTGCTGCTTGCCCTGTGGCTATTGCTCGTGCTGCTTTGTGTGTATTACGAGCTAGGCTTTTATTTCTTGCAGGCATATTATCAGCAAAAAGGGATGCCGTATACGTTTGCGATGATTGTAGAGCGACTGAATCGAAAGGCGCTCTATTTCTTCAGTGCGCAGTCGTTATTACTCGTGCTGTATTTACTCGTGCTCATTCCGCTAGCGGCGTTTTTATTGCCCGTATCACTCACGCAGCAGCTACAGCTACCTGCATTTATTGTCGATGAGCTCATGCATTCAGGAAGCGGCAAGGCGATGTACACTGTTGTTATTCTCATATTGGGCTTTGTGAGCATTCGTTTATTGTTTACGCTACCGTTTTTCATCATTCATCCGCATTTGACGATTTGGGCATCGATTGTGCAAAGCTGGCATTTTTCGCGCAAACGACTTGCCGAAACGGTGCTATTACTTGGGGCAGTATTATTCATTTATACCGTGATTGCATTTGTGAGCGTCGTCGTGTTGTTTTTACCGCTCGTCATTATTGAGCGCATCGTACCTGCTGCTGCGCTCGTCGTTGCTGCGCTGACGTTAACTGCACTAGAAGTAGTCATCATTATGATGTTTACGCTGCTACAGGCGCTGTTTAGCCATATGATTGTATCGGTGCTGTATGGGCATGCGCACTATTTTAGCGTTGAGCCAAAGGAGGACCATATTCGCACGACGTATCGAAAGCTGATGCGCCGCGTATTACCAAGCATATTACTTGTCGTGAGTATCGTGAACGGTGTATCACTCGCAGCAAGCATTTACGCACCGAATACGCTCGTCATCGCACATCGCGGCTTTATCGAAAAAGGGGTAGAAAATACGATTAGCTCGCTCGTTGCCTCAGCAGAAGCGGGGGCGGATGTCGTCGAAATTGATATTCAGCAAACGAAGGACGGGCAATTTGTCGTATTCCATGATGCAACGCTCAATCGTCTCGCCAATCGTAGCGACGCCGTGTATGATTTAACGCTTGAAGAACTAACGGCGATTACCGTATCAGCAGGTGGGCTAAGCGATACGATTCCGTCGCTTGACGATATGCTCAGACGTGCGGAGGAGCTTGACATAGAGCTGCTTGTTGAGGTGAAGACGCATGGCTATGAGACGGATGATTTTTTACAGCGTCTCGTCGATCAATTTGATGAACACCGCGTACTACATGATGTGTACGTACAATCGCTTGATAATGAGTTAATGGAGGAGCTTGAGCGTTTGGAGCCGCGCATTAAAACAGGTAGCGTGTATGCGTTTCAAGTAGGCAAGCTACCGAGCAATGCGACTGATTTTTATGCGATTGAAGACTCATCTGTTGATGTGTCGTTACTAAACGAGGCGAAGCGACTTGGCAAACCGTTATTTATATGGACGGTGAATACCGACCGCAAACTGCAGCGCTATTTAGAGCAAAATGTTGATGGGCTCATTACGAATCATCCTGACGTTGCCGCTACGCTTCGAAGTGATAACGACGATGCAACATTTTTCACGCGCATATTACATCGTTTACCGATTGTGTGGTAAATGAAATTGTTTCGAATAAACCGTATGATCGCGATTTGTCTTTTTGCGCGATTATGCGGTTTTTGTTTGCGCCGTGCATCATAAATTTTTCACATAAAGCCTTACGAAACGTAGCAACAAAGCGTATAGTGGTTAAAGAATATAATGATAGAAAGGAAGTAGAACATGGCGAACTTATTACGTTATTTAGCGCCATATAAAGTATTTGCCATCATTGCGCCGCTGTTTATGGTGCTTGAGGTGGCGATGGATTTACTGCAACCGACGATTATGCAACACATTATCGATAAAGGCATTGCAAGCAACGATGATGCGTACGTATACCGCATGTTTGGACTGCTGCTCGTCGTCGTCGTTGTCGGCTTGATCGGTGGCGTTGGCTGTTCCATTTACAGTGCGAAGGCGGCCGTTAATTTCTCAACGGACTTACGAAAAGATTTATATGATGTCATTACCGTATTGTCGGTGAAAAACAAGGAAGATGTCGGCATCGGGAAGCTCATTACGAACTTAACGAGCGATGTTGAAACGCTACAAAAGGCCGTGCTTATGATGCTGAAAATTTTCGTACGCGGGCCGCTCTTATTTATCGGGGCGATTATCGTCGTTTATTTTACGGCGCGTGAGCTATTTAGCTTGCTGCTTGTCATTGTGCCGATTTTAATTGTGCTGATTGTTTTCATTACGATGGCAGCGGGGAAAGTGTTTGCGAAAGTGCAACAAAGCATCGACAACGTGAACACGTACATGCAAGAAAACTTAGCCGGTGTGCGCGTTATTAAAGCGTTTAACCGTAGTGCGATGCAAGTGAGCGCATTCCGCGGCATTAACTATGAGCTTATGAAGCGTAATTTCAAGGCAGAGCATGTTGTCGGCGTGCTGACACCAATTAGCATGTTCGTCATTAATATCGGTATCGTCGCGGCGCTTTGGTCGGGTGCGATTAAAGTGGAAGCCGGCACGCTTGAAGTCGGTGTTATTTTAGCATTCATTAACTATTTAACGATCATTATGAATGGTATTATGTCGTCGAGCAACGTGCTCATTCAAATTGCGCGTGCCATTCCGAGTGCAAAGCGTATTCAAGCGGTGATGCATATGGAAAATAGCGTGACGAACGCTGTTGATGTGGTAACACCTGACATTCAAGGGGATATTCGCTTTGAAAACGTTAGCTTTTATTATTACAACAACGGCGAATACGTGCTAGATAACATTTCATTTCACGTACGCGCTGGTGAGACGCTCGGTATTATCGGTATGACAGGCTCAGGGAAATCGACGTTAACAAAGCTGTTGCCACGTTTATACGACGTGCAAGGTGGGTGCATTTACATAGATGATGTGCCAATTCAACATATCGATTTAACGACGCTGCGCCAAGCAATCGGTATTGCACCGCAAAAGGCGACGTTGTTTAGCGGGACGATTGCGGAAAATTTACGCTACGGCCAGCTACGTGCAAGCGAAGCAGATATGCATACTGCAATGGACGTAGCAGCAGCGAGCGAGTTCGTGATGCGCTTTGACGACGGTGTGCATCATGCAATCGCACAAGGTGGTAAAAACTTCTCAGGTGGGCAGCGACAGCGTTTAGCGATGGCTCGCGCGTTCATTCGCAAGCCGCGCATTTTAGTGCTGGATGATTCTACTTCCGCAGTCGATGCGATTTCAGAGCGTCACATTCAGCACCAGTTGGCGACAGCGTTCAGTGACACGACGAAAGTCATCGTCGCATCCAAAATTTCATCGATTGAGCATGCGGATCATATTTTAGTGCTAGAGCATGGCAAAATGGTAGGGCTCGGTACACATGAAGAGCTCGCTAAAACGAACGCGGTGTATCAAGAAATTTTAGCGACGCAGCAAGCGCAAGGAGGGATTGTCGGTGAGTAATACGCGAACAGGGTTAGAGCGCCAAGGAATCGGTGTTAGCATCGAGAAGCCGCGCAACCAGTGGCAAACAATCAATCGTCTTTGGGGCTATATGAAAAAGGAGCGACTTGCCGTAGCGGTCGCGATGATTACCGTATTACTGTTTACGCTCCTTCAGCTTGTCGGGCCGTGGATGATTGGTATTATTATTGATGATTATATTTTAGTGCGTGACGTTGCTGGTGCGATTGACATGACATGGATTTTAGCTAGCACGTATATCGGTGCATTCGTCATCACATACATTCAAACACTCACGATGATTTTCGTCGCACAAAAGACGATTCGTCGCGTGCGCCAGCAGTTATTTGAAAAATTGCAGCGCTTACCGATTCCGTTTTTTGACCGCAATCAGCAAGGCGATATTATGAGCCGCGTCACAAACGATATTGATAGCTTAAACATGGCATTGACGCAAAGCATTACACAAATTTTATCCTCTGCATTGATGGTTGTCGGCGTGGCAGTGGCGATGTTTTTAATGGAGTGGCGTTTAGCACTTGTCGCACTCATTATTATTCCACTTATCGTCTACGTCACGAAGCAAATTATTAAGCGCTCAAGCGTCAATTACCGTGCACGTCAACGCGATTTAGGACAGCTAAATGGTTACATTGAAGAAACGATTTCAGGCACGGACATTATTACGTTATTTGGGCAGGAGCAGCACGTCAGCGAAGAGTTTCATGCAAAAAATGAAAAGCTTCGTCGCTCAGCGCTACATGCCGAAACGATTTCAGGTATGATGGGTCCGTTTAACAACGCGATGAACGGCATTGGCTTAACGCTCGTAATTGGTGCAGGGGCGTATTGTATTTTAAAAGGCTATACGACAGTCGGGGTGCTTGCCGCATTCGTTGCGTACACGCGCCAATTTTTCCGACCGATCAATCAGCTATCCAACTTACTAAACGTGTTCCAAGCGGCGATTGCAGGGGCAGAGCGCGTGTTTGATGTGCTTGATGAAGAGGATGAGCCGAGAGATAAAGCTGGTGCAGTCGAGGCGAAGACGTTTAACGGGCATGTCGTATTTGATGATGTGTCGTTTGCGTACGAGCCAAACAAGCCGATTTTAAAGCACGTATCGTTTGAAGCGAAGCCTGGTGATATGATTGCGCTCGTTGGTCCAACTGGTTCAGGCAAGACGACCGTGATGAACTTACTGACGCGCTTTTATGACGTCGATGAAGGCAGTATTTCGATTGATGGGCGAAGCATTCATGATTACACAATGCATTCATTGCGCGAACATGTCGGCATCGTGCTACAAGATACGTACTTATTTAAAGGGACGATTCGTGATAATATTCGATTTGCGAAGCTTGATGCGACTGACGAAGAAGTAGAGGAAGCGGCAAAAGTAGCGTATGCGCATCAGTTCATTCGTCACTTACCAGCACAGTACGACACGATGATTACGTCAGGTGGTACGAACTTAAGTCAAGGGCAGCGTCAATTACTGGCGATTGCGCGTGCGATTTTAGAGGACCCGGCGATTTTAATTTTAGACGAGGCGACATCAAACGTAGATACGCGAACAGAAGTACACATTCAACAAGGCTTGCTTAATTTAATGCAAGGACGCACCAGCTTTGTCATTGCGCACCGCTTAAAAACGATTGAGCAAGCCAATGAAATTCTCGTGTTGCAGCAAGGTGAAATTACCGAGCGTGGCAATCACGCATCACTTATGGAGCAGCAAGGGTTTTATTACGATATGCAGACGAAACTACAGCAACTATAGCGACATGAGCGTCAAACATTCCTGTTTGGCGCTTATTTTCGCACTATTCGTTGTTTTCCTTACCCATTTTTTCGTTTCGTGTGCGATAATGATACTAATTTGGAGCGTGGAGGAAACGAACGTATGAATGAATTAAAAGCAGTAATTCAAGACGTGCTCAACTTATCAACAGAAGAGCGCGCAACATATATGACGCAGCACGGTGATGTATTAATTGAGGATATGTTAACAAATATCGGCTCAGCAGATGAGATGCTGCGTGATCAAGCGATTTATAGCTTATTTATGGAGCTGCTTGTGAGCAATCAATTATCAAAGGATACGATGGAGCAGCTTGCACGTAAGCTTGCAACCGACGATTATTTATTTTATGGTATTGGCACACATATGGACGACGCGGTATTTACACGCTCGTATGCGGCACTTTGGCTTGCGGGGCTACTGCGCATTGATATGATGCAGCCGTACTTAAGCGACGAAGCGAAGGAGCAGCTATACAATCAAGCAACGCAGTTTTTGCAGCGTGAACGAGATGTGCGCGGCTACGTAGATGGCAAAGGGTGGGCCAATGCGATTGCGCACACAGCGGATTTACTAGCGCTCATGATTCGCCACGATTACTTCGAGGTAAAATACGGCGTGCCCATTTTACAGGGCGTTCAATCAGTATTTTGGAAAGGGCAAGTGCTTGTCGATGATGAGGAGGAGCGCTTAGTCGAAATTGCATCCGCGCTTATTGAAGTCGATTTCCCCGAAGAAGTAATGGTGGAGTGGGTTGAGCAAGTGTTCGACCAATTACAGCTTTATTTAATGCAGCGCGGCTATACGCGTGATTATTTCACAGCGCGTACGATGACACTGCATTTCATGAAAACATTGTATTTCGCACTGAAATATAAACAAAAATATCCACAGCTTCTTAGCACTGTGGCACACTTTATCGCAAAAAACTTTAAAGTGCAATAAAAAAAGGCAATGCATCGAGTAATTTCCTCGTGCATTGCCTTTTTTTAGCGTAATGACAGTAAGCTTGCCTCTAGTGGTTTTAAGTTCGTTGCTTTTTCGAGCCATTGCTTGCCAGCGACAGTCGTTAAGTCCTCTGGTTTTGCCGCAACTAATTTGTCCACCTTGTCGATATGCTTTTCCGCATTCGTCAATACGTCATAGTTTGAAATGACGCGGCGCTCGTCCGGTTTTAATTGACGGTATGCTTCTTTTAATGTTTTGATGTTATCCGCTGTTGCCGCGTCTGTATATTCACCATTTTCCACAAGTGCCGCAATTTGTGTGAATAAGTCAGATACGTTGCTAAGCGATGATTCCCCACGAATTTCTTCAATCGTTGCAGGTAGCTCCTCTAATCCTTCGATGAATTGCAGTAAGCTATGCTGCGTAAATGTTAGCTTCTCATATGCTGAAATGAGTGATTTCTTATGATTTTCTGTCGTTGAATCATTGTCGATATTATCGATGATTGGACGCAACTTTGTATGGAAGTTACGCACCGTTTTAATGTCTTTTGAAATGTTTTTAATGACATCGCTATCGATAATGAGCTGCTTCACGCCACTATTTAAATCGTTATAGTAGTTGACAATCGTTTGTAGCTCCTCGATTGGACGGTCGTAGCCAGTCGTTTTAAACATACTTAACGTTTCGTTTAATTCCTCTAAATCTAAAATTTCCGCCTTTTTTTGTTGCAATTGCTCATACGGCGTTAACGTTTGTCCACCTTGGTACGGCAGCGTTAATAAGTTTTGTTGCGTACTAGAGAGTTTCGCATATGCACGCTCTGCTGATAAAATGCGCGTATATTGCTTCGATGGTTTCGGTTCTGTTACGGCAGCAGTAATTTTTTTCATCGCATTTTTTACCGCTTTAATGTCAGCAGTCGCCGTCTTTAAGAAAATCTTCGTCGGTAACGAGTTTCGTTCACGCGCAATGATCGCTTTGAACTGCTTGTTGTACTCGCTTACTTCCGCTTCAAATTCACTAAATGAGTTGTACGTGCCATACGACATGTAGTCATCAAACACACCCCAGCGCGTAATGTTCGTTAAAAAGCTTTGCGCTAGCTCGGATTGAGACGTAATCGAATCACTAACAGCGTCATTTACAGCATCCGTAAACACGACTAAGTTTTCTTTATTAATGAGTAAAGCATGCTCAAGTGCTGATAATTTCAGTGCGGATTTTTGTGCCGCTTGTAATTTCGAGCGTGCTGATTTTAAGTTTGTTGCTGGGTCATATGCAGCGAGCTGGCGAATGAGTGCTTCTGTACGTGCAGCATCCTTTAACGCTGTACGTAATTCTTTTAGGCGGTCGTAGTTCGTCACAAACTTACGCGCCTTCGTTGATAGCTGCTTATAGCGATCGTTTAAAATGTCATAATCTTGTTCAACGAGTACAAATTCCTCCGTTGATGCGAGCGGTGTGTCGAGTATGTTCGCAATGAGTTCAGCGATTTCTTCATTTAACTCGATAGCCGCTGATTGTTCCTGCTCTAACACCTCTTGAATGAAAGCTAAATCTTCCTCAGACACGAGCTTTGCTTGCTCATACGATAGTTTTAAATACGTTGAAAAGGCAGCTTGTGCGGCTTTAATATCTTTCGCATTTGCTTCTGTATCAGCATCCTCACCAATCATTGCCACTTTATCCGTAAAGTTACGTACCGCATTGCTGTTTTGCTGTGCGCGTGTTAAATGCTCTTTTTGAATTAGGCCGTGCATCTGTCTTGGAAGTGCGTCAATTTTTTCTTGTAGCGCGACGATTTGTTCGTTGAGTTCGTCAATGTCGGTGATGCTATATAGTGCAAGCAGCTCTTCATTTGTTTCTAAAATAGTGTCTTCATCTAATCCTTCGTCACTCGCTTTTAATATGAATACGTCTGTATATTCATCCTTTACGAGTGATAGTTGGCGCTGATTTAAGTTGCTCGCTGATTTTTGCGCACGCTCAATATCTTTTGCTAGATTTGATTCAACCGCTTTTTGATAGTTCGTTAAAAAGGCTTCAGCTGCACCGATATTTGATGCTGTTAGCTGCAATTGATTGAAATTTGTAATTTTTGTTTTTAATGCACCAGGCAAGCTGTTTACTTCTAGTTGTAATTCAGTTACATGCGCTTTAAATTGCTCGAACGTTTTACCAGCCATATTGTACGTATAAAAATTTTTTGCAGGTGATGTTTCAAGTGCATCAATGGCCAAAAGTAATCGATCAACAGGATTTTCACCTAAAGGAATTGAAGCTGTAATCGTAATCGGCTCTGTGTTCGGTAAGTTTTTAATTGTAGCTGAAATATCCACTTCAAGTGCAATCGCGATACCTGACAGGGCAATGCGGAAATTATCCGGTATTGTATAGCTGGCGACAGCATTTGCAATACGCTCTCTTGCCGTTGGTGTCACTTTATACCATTGATAGCTATACGTCACATGTTGCTCGGGTGCTTGTACAACAGGCTCACGGTACATTTCAATGACGCTCGGTACTTTTAGTTGTAACGTGAGTCCTTCGTACGCTTCTTTTACAGTTGCACCATTTTGTGTAAGGAGCTGCGGCTTACCATTGTATGTTGGAATAAACGGCTCGATATATGTTTCGCTTGTAACCGTCGTGCCGTCTTTTAAATGAGCGGTTGCTTCAATTGTCTTTCCCGAATGTTCTGGTTTTACAGCGAAGGAATTGGTATTTAATGCGACGATCGGTGTTTTTTTTGATCCGTCAATAATGGCCCAGCTATATTTTTCGATTGTACCAGTAAGTGCCATTAAATTAACGTTAATGGTTTGATATACAGATGATGTAGCGGGTGTAAATGTGCTAGCGGCTTCTACTGTAGGAATCGATACAGCTATAACAGGTGCTACGAGTAGGGCAGAAAAGGCAAGACGTTGCTTTTTATTCATATATTTCTTCCTTTCTATATTTAAAGAAAATGAGTGTGTATGTGTACAATTTGACTATAGTATGTATCGGCTAAATGATAGTGAAATTTAGTCAAAAAGCAATAGCAGAAGCCTTTTGTAGTAAGATTTGATACGTGAAAATAACAAACAAAATAAAAAAATCACTCGAACGGCGAATGCTTCGAGTGATAAGTGGCATTATGTTGTAAGCTGCTGCTTCGTCAGTGTAATGAGCGTTGTTAGTGCGTCTGATTGCTTCATTTTCGCATAGTTGATGTAGACGTCACAAGAAAAAGTCGCATGTGGCAATGTATAAATGTTCACGTCTTGTATCGCAGTCGGGTCAATTGCGTACGATGGCACAATCGATAAGCCTAAATTCGCTGAAACAAATTGTAGCACTGTATCCATGCTGTTTGTTTCCATTAACACATTTGGATGCAAGTCAATCGCATCGAAGTAATGGTTAATTTCGCGACGCAGTACGTACGATTCTTTTAATAGTACAAAGCGCTCTTTGGCAAGCTGCTCGATTGGAAATGGAAGTGGCATAATTGTTTGTAGCGTTGGGTCGTAGCATGCATGACCTTTTGGAATGAGTAAATACGGCGCACCTTGTAGGACGAGTTCACTGACGATGGCACGGTCAACAACGGGCTGTACACTAAAGCAAAGATCCATTTTATTGAGTAAAATTTGCTCGCTTAAATCAAACTGTAATTCTTCTGTTACTTGTAGTTCCGTTTGAGGGCGTTGTGCTACGAAGTGTGGCAAAATGCGCTGTAGTAAGCGAGCAAGCGTCGGGTGAATACCAACGACAAGTCTTGCCGCAGCAGATTCCGTTAGCTGCTCAATGGCGCGTAGTAAAATTTTATAATCTTGCTCGAGCTTTTGTACGGAATGCACGTATAGCTCACCAGCTGCTGTTAATGTCAGCGGATGTGTTTTTCGGTTAAGTAATTCCGTATGAACAGACGCCTCGATTGCTTTCACACGATTGCTTAAATAAGGCTGCGATACGTTTAATGCTTTAGCTGCTTTTGAAAAGCTGCCGTGCTCGACGACGGCTAGTAAATGTTTTAAATCAAATTTCGTCATCATATACTCTCTCTTTCTGAACCAATAGAAACGATGTTGTCCATAGTGTATTATACTGTAGCTTTTTGCGCAAACAATGCGAGCTGAACGATATGTAAACAGCTTTCCAATGAATATGCAAGCGCGATGCTTGTCGTTTTTCAGAAAAAGTAGAAGTTGTGTGGCAGTTCTGAAATGCGGTTGACAATGCCATGACGCTAAATGTATAGTCTATTAAGTATATATAAGACAATTCTTCATAAGAAATGGGACTTGCATATGAATAATTTATATAAAAATGAGTACAAAAAAACAGGCATTGACACGTTGATCGAACGACGAAGCATGTCGCAAATTATTGCCGCGACGATTAAAACGGGCATCATTAAATCAAATGTGTTTGCGATGTTTGCGGGGCTTGCGATGGCATTGTACGTAAATGGCTTAAATCCATTTGCGCACGTTTGGGATATTGTCGCTGCGTTTATCGGTTCATTTTTAGTCATTGGTGCGGCGGGTACATTTAATAACGTGTACGATATGGATATTGATGCGTTAATGGATCGTACGAAATCGCGTCCGACTGTCGTTGGAGACATTTCAAAATCAGCGGCGATTTGGCTCGGTATCATTATGGCAATTGCTGGCTTAGGAATACTTTGGAGTGCGAGCATGTATGCGGCACTATTTGGCTTCTTAGGTTTATTTTTCTATGTCGTACCGTATACGATGTGGACGAAACGTACGACGGTGTATAACACGGAAGTCGGCAGCATTTCGGGCGCATTCCCACCGTTAATTGGTTGGGGGGCTGTATCGTCAGACTTAACGAACCCTGCCATTTGGGGATTATTCTTCGTTATGGTCATTTGGCAAATGCCGCACTTTTATGCGATTGCGATTCGTAAGCATGATGATTATGCAAAGGCGAGCGTGCCAATGTTACCAGTTGTCAAAGGCTTTAAACGTACGTACATGCAATCAAACGTGTATTTAGTGCTGCTTATTGCAGTAAGCTTTACGATGGCGGCGTTTAGCCAAGCGATTATGGTGTTAACGCTTGTATTAAGTGTCATTTGGCTATACATTAGCTTAAAGTACGCAAAGCAGCAAGACGATGCGAAATGGGCGAAAGTGATGTTTGCGTATTCACTTGTCTATTTAATGGTGCTGTTCGGTGGCATTATTTTATATTCAATTGTTGGATTAGTCGTTGCATAATGCTAGATAAAGTCGCACGTCGGCTTTGTCTAGCTTTTTTTCGTTTTGGTTAAGGAATGTATACATATTCGATTGCATAACGGTGTCGCTTTCGTGTAAAATCGCAAGTGGAAAGAAATGAGGGATGATGTTGACAAGGTTAATGATGCTAATCGGAGCGATTGTACTGTTTGTGTTGTCAATGGTGCTTGTGATGGTAGCGAATCCGATGTATAGCTTAATCACGTTGCTATTGTTTGTCGTCTGCTTAACGGCGCTGTTTATTGATATAGTAGAAAGGTGAGGACGAACATGTATGTAGTATTTGTCGATGTACAATCAGGAGCGGAACTGCTGACGACGGTGTCACAAGATGTAGCGGGATTACTCGCCGCATGTCAAGGGGAGAACGTGACGTTTCCATTTGGTACATATCAATATGGGTTTCATAGTTTAGACCATTACGAGGAAGACGGCGTGTTCAAACAAGAGCTCGTCGTTTACTTGAAGCAGCAATCGTAACGGTCGATAAAAAAACGCATTCGAGGCAATTTTGCTTCGAATGCGTTTTTTTTATTTGACGACGAGTACAGGGCACGTCGCACGCTTCATCACTTTATGGCTGACGCTGCCAAGTACCATTTGCTGAAATGCATTCAAACCACGGCTACCGATGACGATAATATCAACGGGATGCGTATTGACGTAATCGACAATGCTCGGCCCTGGCAATCCTTTTAGCATCGTAATTTTGACGTTACAATTCGCCTGTTGCACGAGCGCTTCGTACGGTGCAAGTTTTTGACGCCTTGCCAGCATAAGCGCATCTGGAGACGTCGCATGCAACACTTCTTGTCGTACGTGATCCACATCGATGACATAAATAAGCTCGATTGTGGCAGTCGTGCTAGCTAGTCGAATGGCTTCTTGTGTCGCGCGTAATGCATTGTCAGAGCCATCAATCGCTACTGCAATATAGTTATACATAATCGTCACCTCTTTTTTACTTTTCTGTTTTAGTGTAGCATGTTTTCGAAAAATTCAAATGAAAAAGAAGGTTTTTTTTCCATAGGTATGGAATGTAAACAACAGACGTCTGTTGTGGAAAGTAGAGGTGTTGAACATGATTCGTTCTGTTGAAATGAAGGATGCAGAGCCGTTACTCGTGCTATTAAAGGAAGTCGATCAATCGAATGTGATGCGTTATAGTCCTGGTGAACGAAAAATGACGATTGATATGCAGTTTGCACTCATTGAAGAAACGATTCAACAGTCTCGCCGTGCCATTTTCGTTTATGAGCAGCAAGGTGAGCTAATGGGCTATTGTATGTGCCAAGCGGAGCCGTATGCGCGTACGAAGCATATTGGCGAAATTGTGATTGGTGTATCGGAAAAAGTGAGGCAGCAGCACGTAGCGAAACGGCTGATGGAAACGGCAGAAGCATGGGCAAAGGATGTCGGCATTCACAGGTTGCAATGTGCGGTGTTTGAACGCAATGAGGCAGCACGCCAATTTTTGCAAACGAGTGGTTTTTTAGAGGAAGGTAAGCGCGTCGATGCATTGTATGTAGACGGGCGTTACTATGATGAAATTAGCTATTACAAGCTAATCTAGGAGGAATTGGATGAACGTAATTGAGACGGTGAAAAAATTAGCGACGACAGAGCAGCCAAATGCACAGCTCATGTCAAGCTATGGTGATTACATATTGCACCCAGAAAGCAAAGTCATTATTAAAGAGGCATTAAAACGCGAACTAATGTCACAACAAAAAGAACTAACAGAAAGCATTAGCCGCATTTTAATCGAACATGAGTTATATACGGTGTTAAGCGAGGCAGACACGACAGCGACGCAAGAATATTTAGAGCTAGCAAACGGCACGCTGGAGCTGTACCGCGAGCAAAAGGAACAGCTGCGCACGATCGAAAAGACGATTCGCAACTTAGAAGCATAATAAAACCCCGAGCGCACTACACGCTCGGGGTTTTCATCTATATAAAGTTACGGTTGGTAATGGGCGGAATTAGCCGACTAAGTTATGTTTTACAACTTCGTACGCTTGGCAAATTGATGCGAAGTTTTCACGCGCTTCTGTTGCAAGCATGTCGTTTGCGATGTCGTATAAGTTTGATTCGTTTTGTGTTGCTAAGTCGTTTAATAAAGTAGCTTCGATTTGTTCTACGTAATAAGTGATTGTTGTGTTCATCTATAAAACTCCCTTTGAGGTTTCTCGTTTATTTGTTGTCTTCATCTTACAATGGTAGATGTCTAACTTCAAAGGAAACGTACGAAAAACAAACAGAAATCATTTAAATATGACAAGAAAATGAACTGGTATAGAAACTGCTCGTTGAAAACGCATTCTTAGAAATGTAAGAAAATTTCAATATCTTCACTAAATGTTTCCAAATGAAATGGTAGCGTTTGCAAGCATTAAAAATGTGATACACTAATGCGTAAGTACTCTGCAATTGGCAGAATGTTAAGGAGAGAAATACATGAACAGTCGCGTAGTCGAACAATTTTTATCATTTGTGCGCATCGATTCAGAAACGAAGCATGAGGAAGTCATCGCACCTATTTTAGTCAATTTATTAACGGAGCTTGGCTTTGACGTTGTACAAGATGATGCTCATACACGTAACGGGCACGGAGCAGGCAACATTATCGCTACATTAAAAGGCAATAAAGAAGGCGTTGATCCGATTTACTTCACGACGCATATGGATACGGTCGTGCCAGGAAAAAACATTCAGCCACAAATTCGTGAGGACGGCTACATTTACTCAGACGGCACGACGATTTTAGGTGCGGATGATAAAGCAGGCATTGCGGCAAGCATCGAAATGGTTCGTCGCTTGAAGGAACAAAACATTCCGCACGGCGACATTCAATTCATCATTACAGCAGGTGAGGAAAGCGGGCTTGTCGGAGCGAAGGAGCTAGACCCGTCAATGATTCATGCGAAGTACGGCTTTGCGATCGATAGCGACGGCAAAGTAGGCGGTATCGTGACAGCAGCACCGTTTCAGGCGAAGCTAAACGTCATCGTGCGCGGCAAAACAGCACATGCCGGCGTTGCACCAGAGAAGGGCATTTCAGCGATTACCGTCGCAGCAAAGGCGATTGCGAAAATGAAGCTCGGTCGCATCGATGCAGATACGACAGCGAACATCGGACGTTTTGAAGGTGGACAGGCGACGAACATCGTATGTGATGAAGTGCATATTTTAGCAGAAGCACGCTCAATTCATCGCGATAAGCTTGACGCACAAACAGCACATATGAAAGCGACGTTTGAGGACGTTGCCGCATCACTTGGCGCAGCAGCAGAAGTTGACGTGCAACTGATGTACCCAGGCTTTTGTGTGACGGAGGACGATGCGGTTGTACAAGTTGCAATTGAAGCGGTAAAAGCGGTAGGACGCGAGCCGCTACTTGGAAGCTCAGGCGGCGGCAGCGATGCGAACGTCATTGCAGGCTTTGGCATTCCGACTGTCAATTTATCGGTTGGCTATGAGGAAATTCATACGACGAACGAGCGCATGCCGATTGAGGAGCTAGAGAAGCTTGCGGACTTACTCGTAGAAGTTGTGCGCACGGTCGCAAAATAAAAGAAGCAACCATTTCGGTAGACGCGACGTCTATTGAAATGGTTTTTTTGATAAAAGCGCTATTGCAGCATACAAAAATGAGCAATTGTAAAACGAGTGCGAGAAAATTTATTGCGATTTTTAGCATATTTTCACGAAATAAGCGATAGAAAATTACTATTTCTAAGCAGTATGTTTGGATAAAAGACTTTTTGATAATATAATTTGCTTAACGATTAAATGAAAGGGATGGAAATTATGTTTCAAGTAGGTCAATGGGTTCTATATCGCAATGTGCCAGGATATGTGGAGAAAGCAGACGAGGCAGGCAATCGCTATTTAGTGCATTTACCACGTGTTTCAAAAGATGCGTATTGGGTACCAGCAAAATACATTCAGTCAAACGAAGACGTTCATTTATATTCAGATGATGTGCAGGAGCTAATGGCTGTTGCCGTAAAATCAGGTGACTTTCATTGGTATAAAGAGTTAACAGAAAAAAACGTAACAGCAAAAGACGAATAACATAACGGCGTTGTATGCTTCGTGCATGGAGCGCTTTACATACGCAATCACTCTTATTTCTACATAGGGGTGATTTTTCATTTGCGTCAAAAACTGCTACACTGATACAAAAAGCGCGAACAAAAGGAGAGCCTATATGATTACACAACTACAGCGATTTATTCAGCAAACGATTCATATGCAGCACGAAGTATCGGAGCGATATTTTGAATTGTACGACGAGGCGCAGCACGTGATCGGAGAATATGAAGTAGATGAAACGGGAACGCTACGACGCGTGCAGTTTTTTATAGATGAACAAGCATGTGACATGATGGCGACTGAGGAGGCGACGAGCCGTGCGCAGCAAATCGTGAGTGCGTTTGAAAAGCGACCGCTACAGCTTGATGCGCTCATTTCATACGATGCGCATTATTTAGTCATTTTTGAGGAGGCGGACGAGCGCTATCAGCTACCGTTGCCCAACACCGGTGCACACATTTCATTAACAGGTGACGGACAACTGCTAGAGGCATCGTTTTTCCGCGAGCCGTACACGGTGCAATATGCAGAAAACATGATCTCGCAGCAACAAGCAAACGACAAGCTTGCCATATTGCCGCTTATGCAGCTAGCAATTGATACGGAGCATTGGTGCTATACGTACGTGCGCGACCACGAACTATTAGGGCTGCACGTAAACGGTGATGTGTACCGCATACAAGATGATGGAGGTTTAACGATTGCGTATACGCTGATGACGACGGAGCCAACGAGTGAGACGCTTGAGCAGGCGATGTTAAATAGCATCGGTCAAAACATCGTCGTACAGCAAGACAAATCGATTGAAGGGGTGCAGCATTATTACGTTGCACAGCGCAATGAGGACGCGGCGTATACGCTTGATTTATCAGCGTTTGATAATGTAGCAGACGACGTGCATGAGTTAGAGGTCGAATCGCAATACGAGTTAGTGGAGTTACAGGATGATGGCATTCATTTGCCTGAGACGGTACTGCGTGCGCGTGCAGAGCAAATTGTGCATGCGCTCGTTGGCAATGAAGCTGCGCATTATGAGCTAGAGGAAACACACGGGTTAGAGGAAATGCTTGCAGCGTCACCGTTTTATGCGCAAATGGAGCCACCGTCAGAAAAAATGTACCGCTTTTTATATAAAGTAGGGGATGTGTATATACACGATAAGCCGATTGAAATTTCAATGCATTGCAGCACAGGGCTTGCGGTTGAAGTAGTGAAATACGACATTCCGTACAACAAGTTAACCGCGCTACCACAGCCGATAATTTCACTAGAGCGAGCAAACGAGCTTGCGACGGCGGCATTAGAAATGAAATTATCGTTTATGCGGACGAGCATTGAGGACAATGTATACGATTTAGCGTACTTAATTACGTATCCGAACTCGCCAACAGGTGGGGCGATGGAGCGCATTGATGCCTATGACGGCACGCTGTTTTACGTATATGAGGATGCAGACGCACAATAGCGATATTGAAGGAGATACAATGATGGAACTACAATTTTTAGGAACAGGGGCAGGCATGCCATCAAAAGAGCGCAATACGACGGCGATTGTGCTAAATCTGCTAGAGGAACGCGGAACAATGTGGTTATTTGATTGCGGCGAGGCGACGCAGCACCGCATTTTGCATACGCCCATTAAGCCGCGCAAAATCGATAAAATCTTTATTACGCATTTACACGGCGACCATATTTTCGGTTTGCCGGGCTTTCTCGGCTCGCGCAGCTTTTTAGGTGGCACAGAGCCGCTCACAATTTACGGCCCAGCTGGTATTCGTGAGTGGGTGGAGACGACGATTCGACTGTCTGGCACACATCTAACTTACGATTTATATATTCAGGAAGTAGAAGAGGGTGTCGTGTTTGAAGACGAGCAGTTTACAGTACGTGCAGCGTGGCTTTCTCACGTGATTCCATGCTTAGGCTACCGCATCGAGCAAAAGCCGATTGCCGGTGCGCTACAAGTAGAGAAAGCGCGCGAACTCGGCATACCGAAAGGCCCGCTGCTCGGTCAGCTAAAGCGTGGTGAGGACGTAACGCTTCCAAACGGACAAATCGTGCGTTCAGCCGACGTTGTACTACCACCAAAAGACGGTGCGACCGTGACAATTTTAGGCGATACGAAATATTGTGAGGCGGCCATTTTACTTGCACAGCACGCGGATGTCGTTGTGCACGAGGCAACGTTTGATGGTGACACGACGCATTTAGCAGCGCAGTACGGGCATGCGACGAATATCGAAGCGGCACATGTAGCACAGCAAGCAGGCGCGACGCATTTAATCTTAACGCATATTAGCGCCCGCTTCGTCGGTGAGCAGGTGACAAAGCTACAGCAACAAGCCGCAAGCGTGTTCGCCAAAACGTATATTGCATATGATTTTGCCGCGTATCGTCTGCACGAAGGAAATATGACTGAAGTAACGAAATAACGACTGGATAACAAGGAGGGAAAATATGCTAAAGCGAGGATTTTTATATACCGGTATCGCACTGTATGTCGCCTCATTTATGCTGTCATTGCCATATCCAAATAATATGAATACGTATGCAAGCGTCCAAGTGTTAACCGTACCTATAAAAACAACAGATGGGCTTTATATGGAAGGTATTTTAAGCATACTGCTGTTAATCGCAAGTATCGTATGCTTCATGAAAAGTGTGACGCAGCTCAAATCCGCCACGATCATTATTCCAATCGTTGTGTATTTAGTGCTGCCGAGCGTGGCCATTCCGATGTATCAAGCATATTTTGCAAAAGGGATGTATGCGCTAAGCTATGAGCAGGAGAAAGCGGCATGTCAGCTAACAGCGCTCGATGAACAGCAGCTACAGCTTTATTGTGAGCTACCGATGCAAAACTATAGCAACGAGCCTGTAAACGTCGCATTGGAGTTTATTGGTCATGATGACGTGACGCAGCAATTAAATGCACAAGCACCGTATGCGATTGAAGTGCCAGCGAAGTTAGACGGGCTCATTGTTGTGGATGAACTGCTCATCAATGAGACGCAGCAAGTACCTTATGTGCAATCTACAACAAATTTTGCAATTCGCTTCGTCGAAAATGACAAAAAACGAACGATGTAGCAAAGATATGTTACAATAGAAAATGGCTTTTGCTACATAATATACGTAGTGTTAAGCGTAGAGAAGCGCTTTTGCATAAAGGAGAAGTTACATGGAAAGGAAACAATTACTGGGCTTTATTGCGGTAATGGTCGTTTTAATTTCGCTCGCGTTTATGACGAAAAACCATGCAGATCGTACGTATGCAGAAATGCTACAGGAAGAACAAGCATCTGCGGAGTCATTAAAAACGGCATTAACGGTTAAGCCAAACAAACATGGCAACGTATTATTTTCACTAGGAGAGCAGTTGCACGTGCGCGTCGGTGGTAACTATACATATACGCTGCAACAGCAAGAAAAGGTGGAAAAATACCGCGCCCAAGATACGATTTTAACGTACCGTGTGCAAAATAAAGATGTCTATGTCGGTACATTAACAGCAACTGTACGTCACGTAGACCGCGGCGAACAGCTCGTCTTTACGGAGTTCAAAGGTGCAACAAAATCAATCGTTACAATTCCACTTGAAATTGTGACAAAAAATGAAGGCATCGAGGCAGTGCGCTTTGATGAACAAAAAGTGAAGCGCGAGCACGACCCGATTTTTGGCGTCAACAAACTAACGAGCTTGGCAGGCATGTTCCGTTTCGTAGGGCAGCCGTTTGAACTCATCGCTTCACAAAATTACGTGTCGCATGAGCTTATTCGCAAATACGACAACGGTGATCAAAGTAAAGTACGCGAGTTTGTGGAAGAAGTGCGCAACGTCAGAGTGAAAAGTAAAGACGGGCAGGCGTATGTATCCATGCCACTCAACGGTAAGTACGGCGAGCTATCTGAAAACTGGTTCATCGTCAGCGCAACGTCGTTATTCCATGATGATGAAACGATGATGACGTACCGCGACCATATGGAGAAATTCAACATTCGCTCGCACTTTTGGTTAAATGCAAGCGGAGCATTTACGAAGCTTCCATGGTCAATCCAACCAGGAACAGAACATGGCTACGGTCGTAACTTATTACATCAGCGCAGTAAAATGTCGCTAGAGGCACTACAAAAAGAAGATTCTCGCTTCCATTATGCGATGGTCATTAACTCAGTCAACTACTTACTAGATCGTAAAGTAGAAGGTGAGCTATGGCAAACGGAATATACGAGCATGTGGCTGAAGCGTGACTACGGCATTCAAGCACCGTATACGGACACGCGCCATAATGAAAACGTGTCGTTATTTTTAACGGAGGTCGGCGATTATTTACACGACCCAGCGCTTCAAAAAATGTACTTTGAGTATGCGGATTATTTATCGAATCAAGCGAAAATTGGCAACGTATTAGCGACGAAAAATGGCTATTTTATTTTAGACTATTACGGTAAGACGTTAACGAAAAAAACGCATGTCTCGCTCAATCACGCGCTCGGTGAGATGAACTTCTTACTGCAAGCGTACAACCGCCAGCCAAATCAGCAGTATATGAACACAGCGATTGCGATTAAGCAGGCGATTGAGGATACAGCAGATGCATGGATTCGTAAAGAGAACAGCGACTTTTGGTACCAAATTAACGGCGATTACTCGTTTAGTGGGCTCGATTACGAAAGCTTAACGCTAGAGGATTTATTAAACACGATTGGCATTTACAAAACGCTCGGCTTAAAGTACGATCCAACGTTATATTCAACGATGATCGGTCATAAAGTCGGCTACTTGCAAACGGCCAACATTAAAATGTCAACGCATCTAGTAGAAGCACTGCATGCACAAGGCTATACGTTTTTATTAGAACAAAAAAACGACACGAAGAAATAAACGATGAATCGCGCTTATGTATGATTACAGTCATGCAGAAGCGCGATTTTTTTTGTGTAAACGTATGAAGACGAAAAGTTTAGCAAATTGTTCACGACAATGTCTTTTTTTTTGAATTTTTCTCATTTATGCATAGTTATGTTTAGCACTTTTACGAGAAAATGCGTACAATTAAAAGTAACGACTGAATTAAGGGGGATTCATATGGAAAAAGCAAAATACCGTTTTACCGCTTTTGAAAACACAGGAGAAACATTGTACAACGAAGTATGGGAGTTTACGAGTGACGAAGAGGCAAAAGCAGAAGGCAAAGCACGCATCGAAGAAAAAGGTGTAACGGACAAGACGCATCGTTTAATTAACGGCTCGGGAAAAATTTTAATTTATCACGTATAAATACATAGGTGGCTTCCAATATGCAAAAACATGCAAAAAAAAAGAGGTGTCGCGATTGCCGCAGACACCTCTTTTGTTTAGTGTGTTTGAATCAACTTTTCTAAATGACGAACAGTTGGCGTTAAGCTTGCGAAGAAGTACGACTCACGCAGTAAACGAGACGGCTTACTCCCAGCGACGTAGCCAGCCGCGCCTGTGTGCAGCATGCTTGCTTGTGTTGCCTCGAGTGTCGCATGTACTGCATCTAGTCGCGCTTGGCAAATGTCAACAAGCGGTGCGCCGTGTGTTAGCTCAGTGACGCGTGCCTGTAATGCATTACGCTTTTGTTGGAGGTCACAGCTTTGCGTCTGTAAATATTCATTACAGCCGTTTTGCTTTGCCTTCACTTTATCAATCGTCGTAATCGCTGCATCCATGACACCTAGACCAAGTGGGATTTGATAAATAACGAATGCTGGTCGAATTGTGCCAACGAAGTTTTTCGTTTCATGTGCAAGGACGAACTCATCTGCAATGAAGACGTCATCGAAGCGGCAGCTATACGTCGCACTACCGTTAATGCCGATGAAGTTTGCTTTTTCTTTTAATGGTACGCTATGCTTGCGTAAATCAACTAAAAACATAACTTCCGTGTCATTTGGTAGTTGTGCGATGCCTCCGAATACGTGGTCTTCTGCAATGTTTGATACAGCGCCGAGCACACCATTGACGATGTAACCACCCTCAACGCGCTCTGCATTTAAATGCAGCTTCTCTAAGCCACTATAAAACTTCATCGGGTTCGATAAGCCTGTTGCACCGAGTAGCTCGCCGTTTTCTAACGCAGGTAAGTACGTGTTGCGCAGCGCCTCATTGTCCGTATTACGAATGTATGTTAAGGCGGCTAAATGGCACCATAAGCAAAATGCAGTTGTCATACATACAGCCGCTGTTTGTTCGACAAGCGATGCCTCGTCCTGTAAAAGTGTTGCACGATCTTTACCGCTTGAGCGGAAGTAGCCGTTTTTGCCAAGCTCTAATAAATAGCTCTCAGCGTACAGTGCATCCTCATCGATTTTTTTAACAAGCGGTGCTAAATGTTGTTGAATAATGTCCTCTACTGCAAGTTGCGCATGAACCATTTGAAAACCCTCCTAAAATATAAAACAATATATGTGATTAGTTGCTTCTTTAAGCATTATAGCATGACAAACGCAAGAAAGGGCTGTGCGATGTGCGGCGAGACTCCTTGGGGAAAAGCGTGAGCCTTGAGACCCCACAGACGCATAAGTATGAACGTCGAGGAGGCTCAAGCCACGCCCCAGGAAAGCGAGCCACAAATAAGCACAGCCGATTGCAAGCGAATCAATATATGATGACTATTCTAACTCAGATAAAGATGAAATTGGTGTTTCTACTGCTTCACGAGCGCGTTTTACAGCAGCTTCGTCTGGAGCATCATAGAAGCATAAGCATTTTGTCATATCTTCACATACGTACGTACGAGAGAATTTTACATCTGGAACTTCTTCATATTTTACAGAGTTTTTCTTTTTACGCTCTAAATATTTGTCCATTGTAATTTCAGCAGGAATTTCCCACTCTACTAGATAGTTTACTTTTTCGCCAGCGCCAGCTTTTACTTCGTCTAACTCTTTACCGATTAAACGAACTTCTTTTGATAAGTCTACAGTAATGTCTTGTGCTTCGAAAGCTGATTTTGCAGCTGCTTCGTCTGCTGCTTCAACGATGAAGTAAGCACGAGCGAAACCTTTTGCTACTTGAACTTCGATTACTTGTGCACCTTCAGCTACGCGCTCGATTAATGCGTTGAATTGCTCTTTTGTTTCTACGTTTTGGATTGATGATTCGATTAAAAATAATGACATAGTAAACACCTCTGATTTCTTTTTATTGACTACATGAGTTATTTTATTATACTTAGTTAAGAAAATCAACTAAGTTGTGCGAAAAATTAAAACTTTGTACAATGTAAGAGCAAAAATAGTCGAGGGGGCGCACATATGACGCGTTATGATTTACAATGCAACATCGCACAAACGTTAAATGTTATCGGCGATCGTTGGACGATGCTCATTTTGCACGAGCTATTAGTCGGCACTGAAAACTTCAATGAAATTAAACACAATTTAGCAGGGCTCTCAAGCAACGTGTTATCAGCGCGTTTAAAGGCGATGGAAGAAGTCGGGCTCGTGACATCTACACTTTACTCTGCACACCCGCCACGCTACTCGTATGCATTAACAGACGCTGGTAAAGAACTAGAACATGTATTTAACGCATTAGCCATTTGGGGAAGTGCGCATTTAAACCCGTGCTACAAGGAAGTCGTCGATGCACATACGGAGGAAGCGGTAGAAGTTGTGTACCGCACGAAGGACACGCGCATCATTACGGAGGAGCTTGTCATTCGACCAGTGCATACAGAAGCATAAAAAAGAGCGTTCATGCGAAAAAACATGAACGCTCTTTTTTTACATCATTTTACCTGTCCACATATGTTTCACACCAGCTTCAACAAAGCGCAGTAAATGGTCGAGTGCTAAACCGATGACACCGATTGTGACGATGGCTGCAAGCACCGTATCTAAATCCAGTGCATTACGCGCATCAACGATTAAATAGCCAAGACCAGATTGTGCGCCGATCATTTCACCAGCAACTAAGAAAATCCACGCTGAGCCGATTGCCATATGTAAGCCGGCACCGATTGCAGGGAACGCAGCCGGTAAAATAATTTTCCACATTAAATCTTTTTGAGATAGCTCAAAGTTAGCGGCCACTTTTAAATACGTCGGCTCAATGCGGTTCACTGCTGCGACGGTCGCAAGCAGCACAGGGAAAAATGCCGCGATGAAAATAATGACGATTGCAGGCATGTTACCGATTCCAAACCATAAAACGATAAACGGCGACCATGCAATTGGTGAAACCGGACGAATAACTTGCACGACCGGATCAATAATTGCCCAAACTTTCGGTAGGCGACCTAAAAATAAACCTAATACGATGGCAAGCAGTGCTGCGCTTACGTACCCGAGTGTGAAGCGGTATAAGCTAATGCCGATATGCTCAAATAGTGTGCCATTGACGACAAGCGACCACCATTTTGCAAGTACAGCAGCGGGTCCCGGAAGCAGTGCCTCTGGGTAGTCACCAACGATGATGACAAGCTGCCAAATAATGATGACTGCTGCGAAGCCAATAAAGGCGGAAATCCATTTGTTTTTCATTACTGCACCTCATTTATATACGAGTTATTAACAAAATCTGCATACGTCGGTGGGTTTGTCGATAAGTCTAAATCAATCATCGCCTCGCGTAAAATGTCAAACGCCTCTTCACGAATCGTTAAATCTTCATACGAAATCCACTGTAGCGATTGTGCTAATACATCATCTTTAATTTTTAAAAACGAATTAATTTGTGTTAATGCCTGCTCATCTTTATGTTCTGCAAGTAAACCCGCTTTTGTATAGTTTGAGATGAAATGTTTACTTACTTCTTCATCACGCTCTAAAAAATCCGTACGCATCACAAGTGCACAGTCAATCGAGTTTGGCCAAATATCTTGTGATTGGAATAACACTTTTCCAACGCCGAGCGACACACCAATCGAGCCAAATGGTTCTGCCACAACGTACGCTGCTACGCGGTTCTCCGATAACGAAGAAGGCATTTCAGCAGGTGCCATTTCAACTAAGTTCACATCATCAATTGAGTAGCCAGCTTGCTCAAGCATTTGGTGTACGTATATGTGATGCGTTGAGTAGCGGTTCGGAATCGCGATAGACTGTCCGATTAAATCGTCTACTGATTCGATATGAGGGGCGACCGTTACGACATTGCCGTCCTCATGCCCGAGTGCAACGGCTTGAATGTCGATGCCTTTTTCCTTCGCCTTCATCGCAAGCTCAATTAACACCGATGCTCCGTCAATACGACCGGCGTTTAATGCATCCATTAAATCAATCCATGAGCTAAAGCGCACGAGCTCAATGTCATAGTTTGCTTCACCTTCCATAAAATACAGTGGTGCAGCATGTGTTGTAGGCAAGTAACCGATCCTAACGATTGGCTTACCGTCTTCTGTTACCGCTTCCTCCTGCGTACAAGCAGCAAGGAGGATGACTGTTAATACAAGAACTAACCATTTTTTCATCGTATTCACTCCTTAAATGTTGTACTCAATTGCAGGTGGTTCGTGCGATAAGTGGAACTCATTAAAAATAAGCTCACGGTAATGCTGGAAGTCGCGGCTTGCACGATCGCGCTCACGAGGTAACTGAATCGTCACTTCCTTATAAATGCGTCCTGGATTTGGCGCTAAAATAATGACGCGGTCCGCTAAATAAATCGCTTCGTCAATATCGTGCGTCACGAGCAAAATCGTCATGTGCTGTTCGTTGTTAATTCTCGTAATTTCGTCTTGTAAAAAATAGCGCGTAAATGTATCAAGCGCTGCAAACGGCTCATCCATTAAAATAATTTCCGGCTCAATTGCAAGTGCGCGTGCAATCGCAACACGCTGCTGCATACCACCAGAAAGCTCAGAAGGCATCGCGTTAAGGCGATCTGCTAAGCCAACGAGCGTTAACCCTTTTATGACACGCGCATGCTTTTCGTCTTTTGATAGTGTGCTGTTTTCAAGTGCAAATAATACGTTATGGTACACCGTGCGCCAAGGCAGAAGCCCGTAACTTTGCATAAGCATAATGCTTTTTTGTGATGGCTTTGTCACGCGCTCGCCATCGAGTAAAATATCCCCGCCAGAAGCAGGCTCAAATCCGCCAATCATGTTTAATAATGTCGTTTTCCCACAGCCACTTTTTCCTAAAAATGCGACAATTTCACCGCGCTCGATCGTTAACGACACGTTTTCAAGAACTGCTTTATCCGATGATGGGTACGTTTTATGTAATGCTTGTACGTCAATAATTGGTTGAGTCATCCCGTTCACTCCTTAATCCCTACAATTTCAATAAGATTTGTTATGAAAGTAATTTTATTACACTGAGTTCAAAAAAACAACCTCATATTCAATGAAAAATAATAATTATGTTAATTATCCAAAAATGCTGCCGTTTTAAACAAGATTGCGCGTATAATTATGAAGGAGAGGTGAGCAAAATGAAAGGTCGCTTATTCGAATGGATCTTAGCACCGCTAGTATTGTTAGCAATTGCGATATATCAAACATTCGCAGCATGGGACGAATCGCGTGTTGTCGCCGTATTTTTTATTTTTGGTGGCATTGCAGCACTGTGGTTACTCATTTACGGTACGCGAAGATTTTTCCTCGTACGCCGTTATAAAAAGAGACAAGCACAAAAATAACATAAAGCGAGCGCTCACGTATATACGTCAGCGCTCGCTTTATTATTCGTACGTTACTTTATAATCTTCTGGTTTTGATAGACGTAATTTTGTTTCAAATAGCTTGATGAATAGTAGGTTTAAAATAACGGGTAGCGCGATAAATAACGTTGTCGCAAGCATGATGCTTTCGAAATGCCAGCCAACGATATCTAAATATTTCAGCGGACCCACAAATCCAGCTAAACCAAAGCCTGCTGAATACGGTGTGCCTTCGATTTGAAAGTAGCCACCGAGCGCCCCTAAAATTGCCGCCGTACACATCATCGGTAGAGCAATCACTGGCTTCATAAAGAAGTTACGCATTTGAATTTTGGCAGAGGCGATATGTGCAAGCGCTGTACCTAAATTGTTGGCACGGTAGCTCGCAATGGCCATCCCAACACCTGATGCACATACACCAAGGTTCGCCACGCCCGCACCAACGCCAGACAGCACAATCGCCGTTGCAATCCCAATTGTTGAAACGGGTGAAATAATCAGTAATGAGAACAGCATCGCAATAAGTGCCCCCATTAAAATTGGTTGTAGGCTTGTAAAGTACATAACGACTTCACCGATCCAAACTGATGCGTTTTGCACATACGGTAACGTCATCGTCCCAATAATCCCTGGTACAAAAATCGTTAGCGCAGGCATCGCAAGCAGCGTCCATTCCTTTAGCTTGTTGCCTAAAAACTGTACAAATAATACAGCAAGTGCAGCCGTTACCCCGATGTTAATAACAACGCCAATACCAGCAATCGTCATCGTACCATCTGCTGCGACTGTTGTCACACCACTGCCGACGAATGCAGCTAGTCCGACCGACGTCGTTTGAATCGGTGTTAGTTTAAATTGAATGCCGATCATGACACCCATAATGACAGGCAGTAAACTCATGACGATAATTGATGTCGTAAGCACGGGCTGTAGCCACGGTGCGTGTGGAATAATAAGCTTTAATATTTCCCCTACGAGCGCGTTTGGAATTAAACAAACAACAATCCCAAGGCTCATCC
>JAXJTE010000074.1:0-4634 GCA_036309765.1 Caryophanon sp.
CAATGAAATCGCCATTTGTATTTGGCTGCCAGTGAATTAGCTACTTTTGCCGATTCGAATATTGGCGGAGATGAACACATACAAGTTGGCGGACTCCAGCGGGAAAATCGCGAGCTTCAAGACCCTGCAGTCGTGACGTTCGAGTCGTATTGTACGCTCAGCCAACACATCGTAAAAAATAAAGAAAGTATAAACTTTTCAAAAAAAGAAAAATCGACTGGTATAGTGAATACAACAAGCAAACAAACTTACGACAAAGGGAGAGATTGGGATGAAAAAAATCATTTATTCAGCAACATTAATATTGACATTAACGTTAGGGGCATGCTCAAGCACCGAAGATTTATCACCACAAGACATTTTAAACAACGCCGTACAAACAGCGGATTTGTCTTCTTATTATGCCGAGTATACGATCGATTCAGGCGATGGTACATTAAGCGCGAAGCAATGGGTAAAGGATCGTAAAATTCGTTCAGAAATTGCGGATTCAAACGGGGAAACATCGGTAGCGTTAAATGATGGACAGACGATCACATCGTATGTAGAAGGGGAAAAAACAGCGATTTCATTTGAAGTAGGTGAATTAGTAGACGGATACGTACAGCCGACGATGCAGGAGCAAATGATGAGCATTTACAACAGCATTAAAGATACGCACAACATTACGTTCGGCGACGATGCAAAAGTTGCAGGGCACGATACGTATCTATTAATCGAAACAGCAAAAGAAGGCGAAACGTTATTTGGCGACATGGAGTTTTGGATTGATAAAAAGACGTGGATGCCACTAAAATCAACAATGGTTGCGGCGGACGTGACGACGACGACAGAATATACGACGTACGAGCCGAACACAAACATTGCCGATGACGTATTCACATTGGACTTACCAGAAGATGTCGTTGTACAACAAAATGCGATTAGCTTACCAGAAAACATTACGACTGAACAAGCAGTAGAAAAGCTCGGCAACGTTTTAGTTTTACCAGACACGACAGGCTATACAATTGATTCGATTGAAGATATGAAAAGCGATACGAATGAAATTGCCATAAACTACGCAAAAGACGATGCGCTCCAGTTCACGATTTCGGTATTTAAGCCAACTGAGCCACTAGCAATCGAGCAGCCGATGACGATTCGTGGCATCGAAGGTTCATTTTCAGACGATTTAGGCTTAACATTTTTACAGTGGGAGGAAAACGGCTTACGCTACAACGTCATCTTTATGGACGAAGGGATTACCGTGGAGCAATTTATCGAGCTAGCAAACGGCATGGTAACAATGAAATAATAAGCGAGAAATAGGGGACACTTGAAATAACTTCAAGCGTCTCCTTTTTATTTTAATTTTTATAATAGTTTGAAAATTAAAAGGTGATGCGATAAACTGGAATTGTACGTTACTTGAAGGAGGAATGCGCATGAAAGTGAAAGCAGCAGTAGTAAACGCCGTCAATAGTCCGTATGAATTTGAGGAATTGGAGTTACAGGAGCTACAAGCGAATGAAGTAATCGTTAAGCTCGTCGCATCGGGTATTTGTCATTCAGACGAGGCACTGCGCGTTGGTGATGCAGAGTTTCCGTTGCCAGCAGTGTTAGGGCATGAAGGGGCAGGGATTGTTGAACAAGTCGGTGCGGGTGTGCGAGATTTTCAAGTTGGCGATCAAGTCGTGATGGCATACAATTCATGCGGCACATGTCCGAGCTGTCGAACAGGGCATCCGTCGTCATGTGTTAGCTGGACGACGTTAAACATGTCAGGAGCACGCGCAGACGGTAGTCCAATTTTTAAAAAGCTCGACGGTACGCCTGTTTCAAATTTTTTCACACAAAGCTCTTTTTCAACGTATACGATTACGAACGTGAACAATTTAATTAAAGTTGACGATGATGCCGATTTGCGTCTTGTCGGTCCGCTCGGCTGTGGCTTTTTAACAGGCGCTGGCACGGTCGTAAACGGTTTGCAAGTGAAAGTAGGCGATTCGATTGTCATTTTCGGTACAGGGGCAGTCGGTTTAGGTGCGCTCATGATGGCAAAAGTAGAAGGCTGTGCCACAATTATTGCAGTAGATATTCACGATTCTCGATTAGACATTGCTAAAAAGCTCGGCGCTACGCATACGATTAACAGTAAAACGGAAAATTTAGCAGAGCGCATTGCCGATATTACGAACGGTGTAGGAGTTAACTTCTCGATTGATACAACGGGTGTAAGTGCAGTGATGAAAGCAGCTATTGATGTGCTCGGTATCGGTGGCGTGACAGCACCAATTGCCGTTACACCAAACAGTATGGAAATGAATTCATTTATGGATTTAGTGCTACTCAACCGTTCTGTGAAAGGTATTTTAATGGGAGATGCGATTCCACAACTAGCGATTCCGAAGTTAATTGAGCTACATAAAGCGGGGAAATTCGCTTTCGATCAGCTCGTGAAATTTTATGATTTTGAGCAAATTAATGAGGCGAGCGCTGATTCAAACAGCGGTGTGACGATTAAACCGATTTTACTTATTGATAAAACGTATCGACAAAACGAACCACTACCGCAATAACGAGCACAGGTAGAGCAAATGCTATATAACGACAATAGGCTTGAAGCAACGGGCAGACTCCAATAGGAAAAGATGATGTCGAAACTCAAGGAAAGCGCAAATAAATTTCGCGTGTGGAAAGTTTGCTTCGATGTGACGAGCCTATTAGCATTTTTTCATAGTAATATGCTTTTGCCAATTGATTGGCTAATGAGCACGCTTGAGATTCCATTTGTTTTGATAACATAGTGACGGTTTCCACTATACAAATGTTGTTTATAATTTCCAAACAAATTGAATATTTTCTCGTTAATTATGGTATGCTAACTTTTAGTATATGAATCATGAAATTATTCCTAAATTTTTTTGAAAATGTGAGATATCTCATATTTTGCTGTACGAAACATTTGTATAATGAAATTAATCGAGGTTAACGATGAGTTGTGTAGCGCTAAATATGACGCTGCACATTTTTTATGTCAACAAATCGGGGGAATTTTATGCTACAGCTACAGCCTTTTACGGCGAAAGATTTTGAGCAGCTTATTGACTGGGTGTCGACCGATGCATTTTTGCTGCAATGGGGCGGCCCAGCATTTACATATCCGCTGACGACCGCGCAGCTACATCAATACATATTTGGGGCGAATGTAGAGGACGCGACGACGTATGTGTTCAAGGCAATTGATTCGACGACGAATGCGTGCATCGGACATATTTCAATCGGGCGTGTCGATCGCATTTATCGCTGTGCCCGCATCGGCAAAGTGTTAATTGCGCTAGAGCATCGCGGCAAAGGCTACGGGGGGCAGTTAATGAACGAAGCGCTAACATATGCGTTTGGCGAATTGCAGCTAGAGCGCGTCACACTCGGCGTTTTTGACTTTAACGAAGCGGCTATTCAATGCTATGAAAAAATTGGCTTTACGCAGCACCGCTTCATCGAAAATGCGCGTGCGTACCACAATACATATTGGCATTTAATTGAAATGGAATTAACGAAAGAGAGATGGCTCGCCACACAGCACATCATGGTAGAAGGTTAATACGACGCTACGTAGCTGCTTTGTATTTAATAATTATTTATCGTCTATGTGCGCATGATATAATAGTTCGTTACCAATACGAAATGCTAGCTATATAAAATTTTTTGCTTAAAAATTCGTGTAAGCGCTCGTTTGCGTTTCAGCGAGCGAGCCGTTATAATGATTGAAAACTACAATATCATTTATGACTATGCGCAAAAAGGGCTTTAGATGATCGTTCGCATCTAAAGCCCTTTTTTTACGGAGCATAACTGAGGTAAGGCGGGTTCATGCTAGATTATCATTATTATTCATCGACAAACGAAGCAGCAACACATACATTAGTTTTATTGCACGGCATCGGGGGCAACTCGAACATTTTTTACAAGCAGCTCGACATGTTTTGTGCGCATTTTCACGTGCTATGCATCGATTTACCAGGGCATGGCGATTCACCATGCGTTCATTCATATGAGGATCACTTCAATTATGACATCGTTGTGCGCGAGGTGGAAAAGACGATGGAAGCGCTTAACATTAAGCGTGCGCATTTCGTCGGCATTTCGCTCGGCTCGATCGTCATTCATCATTTATTACAAAAAGCACCTGAACGTGTGTTAAGCGCAGTGCTTGGCGGAACGATTACGCGCTTTAATGCGTGGTCAAAGGCGCTGCTTGCGATTGGACAAGCGATTAAGCATATGACGCCACATATGTGGATTTACCGTTTATTTGCGCACGTTATGATGCCAAAAGGTCGCCACGCTAAGTCACGTTCGCTCTTCATACGAGAAGCTAAAAAAATGACGCGCCGCAATTTTTTCACATGGTTTACGCTCATTCAAAACGTCGAGCAAACGTACAAGCATGCGCATCATTCACCTGTGCCGAAGCTATACATTTCAGGTGAGGAAGACCATTTATTTGTGCGTGCGTTACTTAAAGACATTCAACGTGATATTCATGCAAAAGCGCTCGTATTAAAAAAATGTGGACACGTTTGCAATATCGAAAAAGCACAAGCATTTAACGAAGCGGCGATCGCGTTCGTGCATGCCCATAGCAAGTC
>JAXJTE010000075.1:0-3528 GCA_036309765.1 Caryophanon sp.
ACTACAAGCTTTAATAACGGATAGCTAATGAAGCCGACCGCAATACCTGTTGAAATGCTCGACGTCAGTGGCATCGCTAGCACGACTAAAAATGCTGGAAACGCCTCGTCCATATCCGCCCAGTTAATTTCCTTCACCGCACCAATCATTAAACTACCTACGATGATTAACGCTGGTGCTGTAATGGCCGCAACCCCCGATACTGCACCGACAAGCGGGCTGAAAAATGATGCGAAGATAAACAGCACTGCAACGACGACTGCCGTTAAACCGGTACGTCCACCGACTGCAACCCCTGCTGACGATTCAATATAAGCTGTCGATGGGCTCGTTCCAACCATCGCCCCTGTCGTCGTCGCAATCGAATCCGCCAGCAACGCTTTACGCGCACGCGGCAATTCATTGTCTTTCATTAAACCTGCTTGCTTCGCTACCCCGATTAACGTTCCCGTCGTATCAAATAGCGTTACTAAAATAAACGAAAACACGACGCCATATAACCCGTACGTCATTACGTCCCCAATTGCTTGCACTGGATCCCATACTAAAATGCCTTCTGGAATGTGCGGCGTTTGTACAACGTCCGTCACCTTTAGCTGACCTGTCATCGCCGCCACAATACCTGTAATAAGCATCCCGATAAAAATGCCCCCCGGTACACGACGCGCCATTAACAATACCGTCACCGCTAAACCAAACACCGTTAGCAGCACACTTGCCGAACGTAAATCACCTAAGCCGACTAAATTTGCCTCGTTCGCCACAATCAGCTTCGACATGCGTAGCCCGATAAAGGCGATAAACAACCCAATTCCTGCTGTAATCGCAAGCTTTAAATTATTCGGAATCACCGCAATAAGCTTTTCACGAAACGGTGTTAAACTAATGACCATAAAAATTAAACCAACAACGAATACTGCCCCAAATGCCGTTAAATAATCGATCTCACCATTTGATGTTAGGACGACTGTATACGTAAAATACGCATTCAAGCCCATACCTGGTGCAACCGCAATCGGGTAGTTCGCCACTAACCCCATCCAAAGTGTTCCAAACACAGCGGCAATAATTGTCGCAATGAACACTTGATCGACCGGCACACCTGCTTCTGCTAAAATGGTCGGATTGACGATGACAACGTACACCATCGTTAAAAATGTCGTAATACCTGCAAGCACTTCTCGCTTCACAGTTGTTCCGTTTTGTTGTAATTGAAACATAAGTTGCACTCTCCTCCTAAAACACGAACATTATTAAGAACATTAAACATATTATTCGTTTTAAAATGAAGTTGCAACTATTTTTAACGCAGATGAAAAAGTCTTTATTATCGGAATTTATGCATAATTTTACGTAACAATAAAAAAGCACACCGAGGTAAACGACGCGCTTCAAATATATTCATATATGGATATGTAAATATGTTAGTATGTGAATATTCATATATATTAAATTTAATCGTTAATATGTGTAATTACTTCCCACGTTTCATCTGGCATCGGCTCTGTATAATCAAGCTTGCGCCAAATTTGCCCGGTTGTCGTGTCATATAAATAGTACCAGCCATCTTTTATAATAAGCTCGTATTTTGCTACTTCATTTTCATTCTCCTGATTTGCTTGAACGTTCGCTACGAAGTCGAGGCTGTCTGCGATTTTCACTGCACTAAAAATCATTGCCACACCAAGGATGAGACTTGATAGGACCATCGCGATTGTTGTTTGCTTTGTCATAAAAATCCCCCTTTGTTGATAAAAAAGCGTGTCGATGTACATCGACACGCTCCTGTAAAATTATTACTTCCCTTTCAATGCCTCCGCGACTACTGGTGAAATCGTCGCCTGCTCGCTTGCCGCATCATGCGTTTGAATCCACGGCATGTTGTTTTTCACATAGTTGTAAACCGCACTCCAGCTCGTATACGGTACGTCTGAACGATTGACGATACCATCCATATATTCGCTAAACTGTAGCGGGCTAAATTTTTTCGTAAACACTTGCTCGATGCCATGATCGATATCTTTTTCTAACGTTGGACGGTACGCAGCTAACATGACCGCACCGACAAACTCATTTACACCCGATTCGCCAAAGCCAATTTTGCCGTGCTTGCGCTCAAATTGCTGATACTTTACCGACGTTCGTTGCTGCACAGCGCTAGAGCCCATTTGCTTTACGAACAGCTCAAAAGATGGCGAATGATTCGTTGTCGTCGCTTTCGGTTTTGGTGTGTCTTCAACTGGCGCGTGTGCATGCTCGTGCTTTGCCTGCTTTCGCTCGTCTTTCTGCTGTAGCACCCAGTTCCAATCCGCCAGCGTTTCGCGCACACGTCCGAATAAAAACGGCACAAGCAACAATAAAAATGCTAAATTGTACCATTTATACGGCGCTAGCACATCGTAAGCCTTTGGAGCATACTCAATGCCGTAATACGCAATAAGCCCAAGCCCCGCCAGTACAACGATTGTTTTAAACAGCTTACGCACCATCCAAATAAGCGCAATTCCCCCGACAAATGCTAAAATCGACACGACGACGTTTTTCTCAATCCATGCGAACGTTTTATCAATATGTACGACCGACTTCAAATACAGACCTCCGCTAATAAAAGCGAGGAAAAACAAGCTCCAATATGTGATAAATTTAAATAAATGCAAAAACATCCCCTCCATTCATATCATTGACGCGCGACAGCACGAATCGCAGCGCAACCTTTCCCTTCATCATACCGCAGTCAACGAAGTCGAATCAAGCGTGCATGTTGTCAATGACGTATATATTGTAATTTTTCTCCATATTTCGCACAGTAAAAAAGGAAGCACGCCTTTCTCTGCGGCATACGCTGAAGCTGACGTGCTAATTCATTTCCATCTACATCCCTCGCATGACAATTTGCAGCACCGTTTGTAACAGCGGCTCGTTTTGCACGATAATGAGCTTAATGTTTTTACGTGTGCGCGTTAAATGATAATACAGCATTTTCAGCACAATTTCTGCCTGCTCGTGCGTCGTCGATAAGCGTCCTTCATCGTAAAAAAATTGCCCGTCCAAAATAACTGCAATGTCGTCAATTTCTTTATTGCTTAGCTGCTCGACATGATGCTGCAACTCGTCAAACGGCGCGTGGAAGTTCAGCAGCTGCCAATTGCTCGGGAGCGTTTGCATGTATAATGACAGCCCTTCGAATGAATCGAAATATTCTACCGTAATGCGCGAAAACTGATGCACGTACGCACGCTTGCTCATATCAAAAAAATGCTGGATGAACGCAAGCAGTTCCTTATGCATGCGAAACTTCGCCGTTAAATTGAGCGAGCGCGTAATATGTGGTGCAAGCATCGCCTCAATATGCTTTGCGTCCGTAAGCACATGTAAAAAATGCTCGGGATCATATGCAAAAATCGCATTCAGCTCATATTGCTGCATACATTCGACGATGCGCTCGACAATCGGCTCATCGATTTTTTGCGTTTCGTCAATGATGAGCACGTCTACTTCTTCATACCAATGCTTCGGCAGCTGTAAAAA
>JAXJTE010000076.1:0-2283 GCA_036309765.1 Caryophanon sp.
GTCTGCCGCTGCTCGTGCTTGACGCTGCGCTGGACCTGCAAGTGCAAGGCGAACCTTTTTGCCCATTAAACGGTGATACACTTCAATCGCGTCACCTATTGCATAAATGTTCGGGTCATTCGTTTGATAGTTTTCGTGTACGGCTCTCGCTCCTGTTTCACCGATTGCTAAGCCTGCCTCTTCTGCAAGCTTCGTTTCAGGGCGCACACCGATCGCAAGTACGACGATGTCTGCTGCTACTGCTTTACCAGAGCGCAGTACGACAGATGACGTATGAATTTCAGCTAAGCCGTCACCGACAATTAAGTTCACACCTTCATCGAGCATCTCCTTATGTAACAGCTGCGCCATGTCGTCATCAAACGACGTTAAAATGTGCGATGCTGATTGCACGAGCGATACGTTGCGACCTGCTAAGCGTAAATTTTCTGCCACCTCGACACCGATAAAGCCACCACCGATAACAGCGATGTTTTGCGCATCGTTTTCGACAATTGCGTTGTGCAGTTTTTCAATATCGACGACGTTGCGAACCGTGAACACATGTGGTAAATCATTTCCTTCAATGTTTGGCACGACCGGACTTGCTCCAGGGGATAATACAAGCGTGTCATAGCTCTCTATCGTCACATCACCTGTTAGCGTATTTTTCACCTCAACGTATTGTTCGGCGCGGTTGATCGCCACGACTTCGCTATTTACACGCGCGTCGATATTGTGCTTTTGCTCGAATGAATCGGGCGTCATCATTAATAAACGTTTACTATTTGGCACGACGCCGCTTAAATAAAATGGCAGTGAGCAGTTTGAGAACGAAACGTGCGGTCCTCGTTCAAACATGACAATTTGTGCTTGCTCATCTAAACGGCGAATACGTGCAGCCGTTGACGCGCCACCTGCAACGCCACCGACAATTACTACTTTTTTCATTTGTATGCCTCCTTCTATTTCACCGCTCCATCATATACCCCCATAGGTATGTACGTCAACAAAAAAAATCGCACAACGACATATGTCGCTATGCGATGTATTACTGCGCACTAAATTCGAGTACAAGTTGCACAATTAAAATGACCGTAATGCCGCGCAAAATGAGCTGTGCGACTTTGTTCGAAATGTATTGGACTAAACGCATGCCGATTTGCGCCCCTAAAATCGAGCCAATCGTTAAAAAAATCGTTTCGTACCATAAAATATAGCCTGACGAAATGTAGACGATCGCCGCGCCGAAGCATGTCGAAAACACACCGACACGTCCGAGCAGCACGCATTTCATATACGTCAGCTTTTCACTCGCAAAAACGTAAATAAACAGCGTGCCACTACCTGGACCGAACAAACCGTCGTAAAAGCCGATTGCGACAAGCAACGCACTCATCTTTTTACTCATCGTTAGCTTCGCGCGTTCGCCGAAATTCGTTTTGCCTAAAATGGATAATACAAGCGCGAACATAAGCAATATAATCGCAATGAGCGTTAATGCTTTCGTCGTTAAAAACGAAGCGGTGACGCCACCGACCATGCCCCCGATTGACCCAATGAGTAAAATCGGGATAAATTCTTCCTTCGACAATTGCTTTTTGCTAATGACTGTTAAAATTGCCGATAGCGTACTGGCAAAGCTCGATATTTTATTGGCGCCGATTGCCGAGTGCGTCGGTACGCCGAGCAGCAGCATCGTCGGTAGCGTCAGTAAACCACTACCGCCCGCCAATGTGCCGATGACGTTTCCAATCAACCCGACAAAAAACAAAATGGTAACCATCGTATAACTTCCTTATTCGTATGACGTACTTCAACAATACATGACATTGTCTGAATATGGAATATGATATTTTCGCCGATTAGTTGTTCGCACGTCTTTCCATTTCTTCAAGTGCCAGTGACGTCATCGATACAAATTGTGCACGTGTAATCGGCTTTTGTGGATTAAAGAAGCCGTCTGTGCCTTTGACAATCGCTAAATCGGCTAGCGTTGCAATGTACGGTGTGCCCCAGTAGCTCGCTGGTGTGTCTTTAAACGTTGACTTCCCACCTGGTTCGAAGCCTGCTGCGAGTACAAGTACTTTCGCAAGCTGCCCGCGCGTTAAGTTCGCTTCCGGCTGGAACTTGCCGTTGTCGCCGCTAAAGATGCCTGCTTGCTGCACCGCTGAAATGGCTGCGTAGTATGGATGGTTTTTCGGTACGTCTGTAAAGTCCGCAACTGTTTGTGTCGCTTCGAACTTGAACACATCATTTAAAATGCGCGCGACGTGCTTACGCTGAATCGGTGCCCCTGGCTTA
>JAXJTE010000077.1:0-50497 GCA_036309765.1 Caryophanon sp.
CAAAGAGGTCACACCTGTTCCCATACCGAACACAGCAGTTAAGCTCTTTAGCGCCGATGGTAGTTGGGGGTTTCCCCCTGTGAGAGTAGGACGTTGCTTCGCATACATAACCGATTAAGCTTTATGCTTAGTCGGTTTTTTATTGTTTCTTTATGTAATTTAGGTTCTATTTCAAAAATGGTGGCACAGAGTCGAAAATCCATTTTTATCGGCTTCTCTGACAAAAAATAGTTAAGATAGTACTCACGAAAATGAATACGTAAAATAAAGAGTAAACTTAAAATATATAGATAGCTGTGAATTATGTACCTTCAAACTAATGCTATATCATGATATATACAGTCGAATAGCTACTTCATTAAATTAACATTTGTAAATATGGAATATATTTGTTTTAATTGATTTTAAGATGGGTATATATAGTGCTTATGAAGTGTTGAATATAAGGGGATGTTAGTTGATGGCAAAAACACATAAGTTTGCACCTGCATTGCTATGTAGCGCTTTTTTAGTAGCGTGTAGTAGTGATCCGATTGAAGATATAGAAAATACGAATCAATATAGCTGGCAGCGTTATATGAATGCTACAGAGTTTGAGCAGCTGCAAGAAGGTATGACGTACATGGAAGTCGTTGAAATTGTGCGTGGTGCGGAGCAGAAAAAGGAAGATGGCAAATACATATGGCATGATGAGCAGCTCATGACGACAGCGTATGCCATTACGTTTGAGCAAGATCAGCTGAAAACGAAAGAAAAAGTAATGGTTCAAGGTCATTCGAAGCGAGATTTAGCGGAGGATGAAAAAGAGCCTGCAAAACCAGAATAAAGATAGCTGTGCTAATGTCCGTTTGTGGCGTTAGCACAGCTTTTTTTGTGTATTAAGCGCGTTCTACAGCGATGCCATTGATTGAGCAAAAGCCTTTAATCGAATCAAATAACAAATCTTCTTTGTTTAAATGTGCAGGGAATGTACTCGTCTCGTAGTTATTGACGATGGCATTTAGACATTCGTGTAGCTTGTTGTCATCGCACGTAACGGTTGTGCCTACGATTGTCGCTACTTGCTCGCCGTCACGGAATAATTGTACGTTCATGTTTTCACCTCGATTGTTTCGTTGTTCATCTTATAGTATAGCAGACGAAAAAGAGCTTTTCGAAGTGAATCACTTTGAATGTTGCGGTATATTTAGGTAAACTAGGGGTATTGAATTTTTATCGTAGAGAGGACGCATTATGAACTATACAAAATATGTGGCATCGCTTGAAGAAACAGAGCAATTTGCACAGCAGCTGGCGCATTTGCTAGAGGCAGGAGATGTGCTGACGCTTGAGGGCGATTTAGGTGCAGGGAAAACGACATTTACGAAGGCAGTGGCAAAAGGGTTAGGTATTACGCGCAATGTGAGCAGCCCGACGTTTACGATTTTAAAGCAATATGAAGGACGTCTGCCGCTGAATCATTTAGATGTGTATCGCTTAAGTGACAGCGATGAAGATTTAGGGTGGGACGAATTGTTTTATGGGGACGCGGTGAGTATTGTCGAGTGGGCGCAATATATCGACGAGGAGCTGCCAAAGGATCGTTTAGCAATTGAGATGTACCGCGAAGGTGATACGGAGCGTCGCATTGAGTTGAAGCCAGTAGGACAGCATTACGAGCGTTTATGTGAGGAGCTAATGAAATGATTTATTTAGGAATTGAAACGGCGAATGCACCGTTATCTGTTGCGGTCGTAGAAGATGGTCGCGTCATTGCAGAAATTGTGCAAAACAATAAAGTTACGCATTCAAATGGCGCGATGCCAGCTGTCGAGGAAGTGCTGCAAAAGGCGAAAATAACAGCAGCGCAAATTGATGCGATTGCGGTGTCACAAGGACCTGGGTCGTATACAGGTGTGCGCATCGGAGTAACGATTGCAAAAACGCTTGCGTGGACGTTGCAAAAGCCGTTGATCGGTGTGTCGAGTTTACAAGCATTAGCGGCGAATGCAAGTCTTTATAGCGGCTTAATTTGCCCGATTGTTGATGCACGTCGCAATCATGTGTACACGGCGCTTTATGAAGGATTAACGCTTGAGGAAATTATGGTCGATACGCATGAATCGATTGATGATTTATGCATTAAGCTAAAAGCATTTGCGCGTCCTGTCATGTTTGTTGGAACAGATGTGGAACAGTATTGGGACGTCATTGAGGAGCAGCTCGGACATTTAGCCATTCGTGCGCCACAAGTGCTGGATTTGCCGCGTGCATCACAGGTCGTGCATATCGCAGCGCAGCAGGAGTTACCAACTGTTGAGGAAACACATCGCTTCGTGCCACAATATAAGCGCATTGCAGAAGCTGAGGCAAACTGGATCAAGGAGCAAAAGAAATGATTACGTACCGACAAATGAAGCTTGCGGACGTGCCAGCTGTGCATGACATTGAAGTCGCAACGTTTCCAACACCGTGGTCACTTGATTCGTTTTATTATGAGATGAACGAAAATCAATACGCGCATTACATCGTTGCTGAGCATGAAGGGCAAATCGTTGGCTTTTGCGGGCTATGGAATGTTATTGATGCGGCGCAAATTACGAACGTCGCAGTGACGACGAGCTTGCGCGGGCAACGTATTGGCGAGACGTTGATGCGTGAGGCGATGCACATTGCAAAAGATGCTGGCATGGACGTCATGAGCTTAGAAGTGCGCGTCACGAATACAGTCGCACAAAATTTATATAAAAAGTTAGGATTCCAAGAGGGCGGGCTTCGTAAAAAGTATTACGTTGATAACGGAGAGGACGCGCTTGTGATGTGGGTGAACTTATAATGGAAACATACATTTTAGCAATTGAAACGAGCTGTGACGAAACAGCCGCAGCCATTATTAAAAACGGCACGGACATTATTTCAAACGTCGTGTCGTCACAAATTGAAAGCCATAAACGTTTTGGCGGCGTCGTACCAGAAATTGCGTCGCGTCACCACGTTGAGCAAATTACGATCGTCATTGAAGAAGCGCTTAAGCAGGCGAACATGACACCGAGCGACTTAACAGCAGTTGCCGTAACGGAAGGTCCTGGTTTAGTCGGGGCGCTGTTAATTGGCATTAACGCGGCAAAAGCATTTGCGTTTGCGCACGGCTTACCGATTGTCGGCACGCATCACATTGCGGGGCATATTTATGCGAACAATTTAGTGCAGCCGATGGAATTCCCGCTGCTTGCGCTTGTCGTATCAGGTGGGCATACGGAAATCGTGTTAATGAATGAGCATGGGCATTTTGAGTTAATCGGCGAGACGCGCGACGATGCAGCAGGTGAGGCGTACGATAAAGTAGCACGCGTGTTAAATTTGCCGTACCCAGGTGGACCGCATATCGATAAATTAGCACATGAAGCAGACGAGGCGGTAAAATTCCCGCGTATTTGGTTAGAGGAAGGTTCATACGACTTTAGCTTTAGTGGCTTGAAATCGGCAGTGATTAACTACAAGCACAACATGGATCAGCGCGGTGAGGAGATTGTCGCGGCACATGTTGCAAAAGGCTTCCAAGATAGCGTTGTTGAGGTGCTAACGGGCAAAACGCTTCGTGCGGCGCGTCAGTTTAACGTGAAGCAAGTCATTGCAGCTGGTGGCGTATCAGCGAATAAAGGGCTGCGTACGTCTTTAGAGGAAACGTTTGCGGCAGAGGGCATTCCATTTTATGTGCCACCGCTGAATTTATGTACGGACAACGCAGCGATGATTGGTGCAGCGGCGCATTACATGTTCGTTGCAGGCGAACGCGGCAACATGGCAATGAACGGACGCCCTGGTATGGAATTGAAAACGTGGGCGAAATAATGAAGGCGACGTGCGAAGTTTGCGCGTCGTTTTTTTTGGTACTTATCCACAGCTTGCGAAAAACCCGCGTCGGCAAATGCGAACGCGGGTTGTTTTTTATAATGTTTCGAGCTCTTCGTTTAACTCAAGCCACTGCATTTCAAGTTCCTCGTGCGCAGCCTTTTGTGCATCGAGGTCGGTTTGGACTGTGAGCGCTTTTTCGTGATTTGAAAATACGTCCGGGTCGCAAAGCTGTTCTTCAAGCTGTGCAATCGCGTCGTCCAACGCGCCCATTTTTTGCTCTAAGTCTTCGATCGAACGGCGAATTTGACGCTCGCGCTTTTTCGCATCTTTGTCGATTGTTGACGTTGTGCTTTTCGGTGCAACTGTGACGGTATCGTTTGTTTGTTGTGCGGCTAGTTTTGCAGCAGCGATTTCTTCAAGCTCTAGCTTTTTCTCCACATAATAATCGTAGTCGCCTAAATATTCGAATGCGCCGGTGTTTGATAGCTCGACCACCTTCGTCGCAATGCGGTTAATGAAGTAACGGTCATGCGAAACGAATAGCAGCGTGCCTGGGTAGTCGATGAGCGCGTTCTCAAGCACCTCTTTACTATCTAAGTCTAAATGGTTTGTCGGCTCATCGAGAATTAACACGTTCGCCTTTTGCATCATCAGCTTCGCAAGGGCAAGACGCGCTTTCTCACCACCAGAGAGCGAGTTCACGGCTTTTGTGACGTCATCGCCGCTAAATAAAAACTGTCCAAGCGTTGAGCGAATGTCCTTTTCGTTTAGTAGCGGCCATTCGTCCCAAAGCTCCTGTAAAACCGATTTGTTGCTGTTGAGCTTCGCCTGCTCTTGATCATAGTAACCAATTTGGACGTTCGAGCCGTATTGAATTGTGCCGTTAAACTGTGCTAAGTCTTTGACGATTGTTTTGAGTAGCGTCGATTTACCGACACCGTTTGGACCGACAAGTGCGATGCGGTCTTCGCGGTATACACGCATCGTAATGTCGCGTGAAATTTCTTTGTCGGGGTAGCCGATTGCTAGGTCATCAATCGTCAGCACGTCGTTTCCTGTTTGGCGCTCAATCGTAAAGCCGAAGCTCGCTGATTTTTCCTCGCCATCTGGAGAGTCCATCCACTCGGTACGCTCTAACTGCTTACGTCGAGATTGAGCCATTTTCGTCGTCGAGGCACGGGCAATATTTTTTTGAATAAATGATTCAAGCTTTGATTTTTCATCCATTTGGCGCTCGAACATTTTTACGTCGCGCTCGTAGTTTTTCGCTTTGTCGTCTAAATACGCGCTGTAGTTGCCGACGTATTTGTTCACTTTATGGCGAGACACCTCGTACACCGTTGATACAACTTGATCAAGGAAGTAGCGGTCATGCGATACGATTAAAATTGCGCCGTCATAGCCTTTTAAATAGTTTTCAAGCCAGCTAAGTGTTTCGATATCTAAATGGTTTGTCGGTTCATCAAGAATGAGTAGGTCCGGCTTTGATAGTAACAGCTTCGCTAACGCTAGACGCGTGCGTTGACCACCAGATAGCGACGTAATCGGCTTAGCGTAATCATCAGGAAAGAACTGCATGCCGTGAAGTACCGAGCGCGTGTCGGCCTCGTACTGATAGCCACCTGCGTCTTTAAAGTCATGCTGCAATTGGTCGTAGTCAGCGAGCAACTTGTCGTCATCGTAGCGCTCTGCCATTTGCTGCTCTAGGTGACGGAGACGTTTTTCCATTTGGCGTACCGGCTCAAAAATTGTCATCATCTCGTCCCAAATCGAAAGCTCGGAGTCGATGCCTGCGTGTTGCTCTAAATAGCCGAGGCGCACGTCTTTTGGAATGATGACGTCGCCTGAATCGTACGACATTTGCCCAGCGATAATTTTCAGTAGCGTTGATTTGCCCGCGCCGTTACGTCCGACTAATGCGACGCGGTCACGGTGCTGTACTTCTAATTTCACGCCGCTTAAAATTTCGTCGGCGATAAAGGATTTATATAATTGATTGACTTGTAATACAATCATGGATTACACCTCAGTTCTTTCGTTAGTTTGTGTGCGGTATTTTAATATGCTCTTCGCTGTCGAGGCAGGCTTTCCGCGGGCGTGGCTTGAGCCTCCTCGTCGCTGCGCTCCTGTGGGGTCTCAAGTCTCACGCTTTTCCCGCTGGAGTCCGCCTCTTGCGCTTCGAGCTATAATAAAATTTCCATTGTTAAATAGAGATTCGTGCCTCACCAATCGACAAAACATGACGAATGAGACTGCGTACATTTTACATGTTCAGATGGCATAAGCAGGAGCACGAATCGAGCATTACATCGTTGTTATTTTAACATATTGCTTGAGTTACCATTCTTTACTCGATTGTAGCAGAATTCATTTTTCCTCTTCGTTGTATTTATAAAAACTAATCATGTCTTTTGCTTCGTCTTTTTTAAAGAACAGTATCGTGGTACTTCATCACTCAAGCGAAATGTAGCTGGCTGTGAGCGCCGCGGCGAGACTTCTAGGGGAACAGCTCGTGCCTCAAGACCCCACAGACGTGAGGAACGAACGTCGAGGAGGCTTGAGGAAGGCGATAAACGCCACGTCCATGTGGCATCGCCTTCATGACAAACGTCGTGTTCGCCGCCGAGCCCCAGAACTTTTGCGACGAGTAACCGCAGGAGCAAAGCGAAGCCGCGTGAAGCAAACAGCCGAATGATTGGCTAATCAACACATAAAAAAACAGACAGAGACTATTGCTCCGTCTGTTTCAATGAGTCGTCATTTGCTTGTTGTGTGCTGCGTGCTAAATACGTCAGTGCTTGAAGCTCCAGCGATAAATCGATATTCATGACATGCATTGATTTTGGTACGTCTAAACGGTTCGGTGTAAAGTTCATAATGCCTTTGATCGGCGTTTTCGTTAAGCGCGTTGCCATCGCCTGTGCAGATCGTGGCGTTACCGTTAAAATCGCAAGCTCGACGCCGAACTCTTTAATTTTTTCTTCTAAACGTTCTGGAGGGAAAACAGGAATATCGCTTACAAATGTACCTTCAAGTGGTGCTTTTGAGTCAAAGGCAACGATAATGCGCGTGTTTTGATTTTTAGAGAAGTTGTACTTTAACAAAGCATTCCCTAAATTTCCGACACCGATTAACGCGACGTTCGTCACTTCGTTTTGGCTTAACGTCTCACGGAAAAAGGCGATCAAGTACTGCACGTCATAGCCATATCCTTTTTTGCCTAATGCGCCGAAATAAGAGAAATCACGACGAATTGTTGCCGAATCAATTTTCATTGCTTCGCTAAGCTGTTGAGAGGATACACGCTCTTGTCCTTCAGCCGCAAAATTTTGTAAAAAACGATAATAGAGCGGTAACCGTTTCGTCGTCGCCTGTGGAATTTTTGCTTCTTGTTTCACTTCGAACCTCCTAAAACATCATACATTTTAAATGTTTAAACAATATTAAAAATTGTAACACATCTTGTCGCTCTTCGTTATCATTTCTTTCACGAAAGCATCGCATTGTGAGCATTCATCATTATCGACAAAAAAACGAATGAAATGTTGAGTAAAAATGTGCGTAAACGACAAGAAAGGGGTATGATAGAAGAAAATACAGAGGAGGTGGGTGCAATGGGTGGTATTGGTCCTATGAGTCTTATTATCATTGGTATAGTTGCGCTATTAATTTTTGGCCCGAAAAAATTACCTGAACTCGGCAAAGCGATGGGTTCGACGCTTCGTGAATTTAAAAATGCGACAAGAGGGCTTGCGGATGATGACGATACGAATCAAGAGAAGAAGAAGCTGTAGCTAGGTGCTATCTATGGATGGAAAGCACTTAACGATGATTGAACATGTCGAGGAGCTACGGAAACGGCTGTTTTTCGTGGCGATATTTTTCATCGCTGCGATTGCGGTAGGCTTTTTTGTAGCAGAGCCAATCATTCAGCACATTCAGTATAGCGATGAGGCACAGCAGCTTACATTAAACGCCTTTAGCCCGCTCGACCCGCTTACCATTTATTTTCAAGTTATTTTCATCGTCGCATTCGTTTTGTCGTCGCCGCTTTTGTTTTATCAGCTATGGGCGTTCATTAGTCCAGGGCTATATGAAACGGAGCGTAAAGCAACACTCGCATACATTCCGTTTATTTTCTTACTGTTTATCGGTGGACTCGCGTTTTCGTATTACGTGCTGTTCCCGTTCGTCATGCGATTTACATATGATTTATCAAATCGCCTAGAAATTGAACAAACGATTGGCATTAATGAATATTTCACGTTTTTATTTCAGCTTACATTACCGTTTGGGGTGCTGTTTCAATTGCCGGTTGTGCTGCTCTTTTTAGCGCGTCTTGGCATTTTAAATCCTGATTATATGGGGAAGATTCGAAAATATGCGTATTTTGGGTTGTTCGTTGCCGCAGCCATCATCGCACCACCAGATTTGATGACGCACATTATCGTGTCGGTGCCGCTATTCATTTTATATGAAATGAGCATCATCATTTCGCGCGTTGGCTACAAAAAGTATTTGAAAGCAGAGCAGCAGCGAAAAGCGGAGCAAGAAGCGCGGGATGCCGAGCTGAAAGAGCTAGAGCGTCAAGACATTGTCGCTGCCGCACTTGCCGAGCAGCGCCGCCAAATTGAATTAGCAAATGAAAAACAGGACTAGCGCGTCTAGTCCTGTTTTTATGAGCTATAAGAAAAATGCCGCAGCTGTCACGAAGCCATTCATAAGCACATGTGTAATGATAGAAGCAGTGATGCGCTTCGTTTTATAATACACGAACGCAAACGTGAAGCCACATGCCATATAAATGAGCATATGCGAAAAATCCATATGAATCGCAGCAAACACGATGCTGCTAATGAGTGCTGCACCGAAAAATTTCATCGACGGTAAAAACGACGCGAAAATGACGCGGCGGAATAAAATCTCCTCTAAAATCGGACCGAATAACACCGTTGCAACAATCATCATCGGTGCTGCTTTTGAAATTTCGATAATGCGCCCGGTGTTGTCAGAGCCAGGGTCAATGCCAATCCACGTTTCAATTTGAATGGCAAGCGCCTGTGCAGCCATGACGATGAAAAAGCCGGCAACGCCCCAAAAAATCGTGTCGCTCCACGGTAGCTTTTCTTCATCGCGGAAGTTTTGCCAAAATGTTTTATCGACAGTCGTCACCGCAAGCGTCAATGCACAAGCGACGGCAAACGACATAGCAGACCATATACCGACGACCCAGTTATTTGCGGCTGTCCCTGTTAAGCCGCTTAAGTTCACGAGCGGCTCGAATATAGCAGGGAACTGAAGAAGAAAGCCAGAAAGCTGCATCGCTACATAAATGACGATGACGTAAATGGCCGTTAGCATTGGCTTTTGTTGTTGAGTTGTCATAACGAACGTCCCTTCTAAATAAATTACATATCATTCATTGTAGAGGAAACGTCCGCGAAAAGAAATGAAAGAACGTTGTATTATCAGCACACGGCATTGTTAACGCGATGTAATTTTTTTTGACGGATCAAAAAATATATGTGTTAACAGTTGCAAAAAAAACGAAAATTATTTATCATAATAACTGTGTTAGCACTCAATACGTAAGAGTGCTAATAAAATTATAGTAACTTACTTTTAGGAGGTTGTTTCACTTGTTAAGACCATTAGGTGATCGCATCATTATCGAGCTACAAGAAGTAGAACAAATGACATCATTCGGTATTATTGTACCTGACTCAGCGAAGGAGAAGCCACAAGAAGGTGTAGTCGTTGCAGTCGGAGCAGGTCGCGTACTTGATAACGGGACACGTGCAGAGCTTGATGTCAAAGTTAACGACCGCATCATTTTCGAACAGTACGCAGGTACAGAAGTGAAGTATGATGGAAAAGAATACTTAATTTTAGACGTGAAAAACGTTTTAGCAATCGCAGAATAATGAACTGTATGGGTGCAGTGTTTGCATCCATACGCTTTCATAACATACACATACACGCTCAATCGACGAGCACATCATACAAACAAATTATTAGGAGGATTCATTCATTATGGCAAAAGATATTAAATTCTCAGAAGAAGCACGCGCGTTAATGCTACAAGGTGTAGACAAATTAGCAAACGCAGTAAAAGTAACATTAGGTCCTAAAGGGCGCAACGTTGTGTTAGAGAAAAAATTCGGTTCTCCATTAATTACAAACGATGGCGTATCAATCGCAAAGGAAATCGAGCTTGAAAACCCGTACGAAAACATGGGCGCAAAGCTAGTAGCTGAAGTTGCGTCTAAAACGAACGAAATCGCTGGTGACGGTACGACAACGGCAACGGTTTTAGCACAAGCGATGATTCGCGAAGGCTTAAAAAACGTAACAGCTGGTGCAAACCCTGTTGGTATTCGTAAAGGGATGGACAAAGCGGTTGCTGCTGCATTAACAGAGCTACAAGCAATTTCACGTCCAGTGGAAAACAAAGAATCAATCGCACAAGTTGCAGCCATTTCAGCAGCTGACGAAGAAGTAGGCGAATTAATCGCTGAAGCAATGGAGCGCGTAGGTAACGACGGCGTTATTACAATCGAGGAATCAAAAGGCTTCACAACAGAGCTAGACGTTGTAGAAGGTATGCAGTTTGACCGCGGTTACGCATCTCACTACATGGTAACAGATACAGATAAAATGGAAGCGGTGCTTGATAACCCATTCATTTTAATTACAGATAAAAAAATCGCCAACATTCAAGAAGTACTTCCGGTGTTAGAGCAAGTTGTACAACAAGGTCGCCCGCTATTAATTATCGCTGAGGACGTTGAAGGTGAAGCGTTAGCAACATTAGTTGTGAATAAATTACGTGGTACGTTCAACGCTGTAGCAGTAAAAGCACCTGGCTTCGGTGACCGTCGTAAAGCAATGCTTGAAGACATCGCCATCCTTACAGGTGGTCAAGTCATCACACAAGATTTAGGCTTAGATTTAAAATCAGCTGACTTAACTTCATTGGGACGCGCGGCGAAAGTCGTTGTAACAAAAGACAACACGACAATCGTTGAAGGCGCTGGCGACCAAGCGACAATCGAAGGACGCATCGCACAAATCCGCTCTCAAGCAGCAGAAGCAACGTCTGAGTTCGACAAAGAAAAATTACAAGAGCGCTTAGCGAAATTAGCTGGCGGTGTTGCTGTCATCAAAGTTGGGGCTGCAACAGAAACAGAATTAAAAGAGCGCAAACTTCGCATTGAAGACGCATTAAACTCTACGCGTGCAGCAGTAGAAGAAGGTATCGTTGCAGGCGGTGGTACAGCGTTACTAAACGTATACGGTGCAGTAAGTGCAGTGCTTGAAACAGTAGAAGGCGACGTAGCAACAGGCGTGAAAATTGTCTTACGTGCACTTGAAGAGCCAGTACGTCAAATCGCTGAAAACGCAGGGCTTGAAGGCTCAGTCATCGTTCACCGTTTACGCACAGAAGAAGCAGGTATCGGCTTCAACGCAGCAACAGGCGAGTGGGTAAACATGATCGAAGCGGGTGTAGTAGACCCAGCGAAAGTAACGCGCTCAGCATTACAAAACGCAACGTCTGTAGCAGCACTGTTCCTAACGACGGAAGCGGTTGTAGCAGACATCCCAGAGCCATCACCAGCAATGCCTGATATGGGCGGTATGGGTGGCATGGGCGGAATGATGTAATTTCACCGCACTGATGTGTAACGAAGTCGAACCGCAATATTTTTAACTATTTGTTTGATTGAATATGTAAAACCACTTCCTAGTATTAAGTCTTAGGAAGTGGTTTTTTTATGTCCATCTGTATATTTATGCTCTTTATCAAGTAGTTACCTTTGTTTAGCGTATTGTTGTAATTGATAATGTAGATTCAGTTCTTTATGCTTATTATTTTATACGATACGGCACAAAAGTATAAAATAACGAACGTGGAAAAACATATATTGTCACATATATTGGCCATAGATTATATAATATTCATGGTTGCTCTTATAATTTATATAGTTTTGGCTATTTTTTTAGGTAAAAAGTATGTAAAATAGTAAGAGAAGTATAATCAAACATAATATAAAGAGGTTTAGGTATATAATGTGAATGAAAATGTCGGAAAAGTGGACTTTTATGAGAAGCCAAAACAATTTAGCAAAAAATTTTACATGTTGGTTAGTCTGTGCGTAGCCCTTGTTATTTTAGGTCATACAGTAGGCAATTTGGAATTGGCATATAAGCCATATATTTTGTTTGCTATTCATTTATTTCATGTCATTCTAATCGGAAGCTTAGCGATTCAGCTTTGGTTGTCGACTCGCTTTGATCTATCGAATATTGTGGTGTGGCAAGGCGCAATAATTGGCGCAATCGCGATGATTGAAATTGCGAGCATTGCGCTATCAGAAGAGATGGTCTTTTCAACAGGCGTTTTAGGTGAGGATTTATCAGAGTGGTTTAAAATAGGGTCAATTTTTTTACTGCCATTTATTTTGCTCGTTCAAACTTCGAGAACACCTAGAATAGTATCAGCTGCGTATCGTACAAAAGTGTATATGGTGATGTTTTTCAGTATAAATGCTATCATTTGGGGCACGTACATTTATGTTCGATTTTTATCTGGCACAATTGGATTTATAGAACTCGAAACAGCGCGAACGATTGTTATTGTATGTGCAATCATGATTTGCTTATGGACATTTTATGCGCATAAATTGCAACGATCCGAACAAGTGAATCCCGTTCGACATATGGTAGTTGTGACGAACACGGCGCTATTTGTTTATTTAGTAATCGCGCTTGGTTACGTTGATATTCACAGTTTTAATTTTTTATTTGTGCAAGCGTCAAAAATCGCGTATGTTACATTGATGTTCCGCATGATGTATTTCGTATCGGTGGAGCAGCCGTATTTGCGCCTTGCACAAAAGCGCGAGCAAATGCAAACGATGGCGTATTACGATGATGTGACGAATTTACCGAACAAACGGTATTTGCCGACGCTACTGGAGCTAGGTAGACATACGATGTTTGTGGCCATTAAAATTGAGCGCCTGCCGTATATTCGTTCTATTTTAGGTGAGGATAATGCGAACGCGTTTATACGTCTGTTCGTGCAGCGCGTACAGCACGCAATGCCTAGAGGAAGTGTGCTAGGACGTCTTGATGAAAATCATTTATTGTTTGCGTGCGAGCGCCAATTAATCGACGAGCAGATAGTATGTGAGCAATTAATTCTCGCGTTAAACGAGCCCGTGAAAATGTGTGAATATTCACTACAGCCAAATACAGTAATGGGTGTGTCGATGTTTACGACGCATAGCATGAACTTAGTGGAGCTGATTGAAATGGCACAGCTTGCGATGGAGGATGCGATTACACAGCAAAAAACATTTGAATTTTACGATGGCAAGCTTGCGGTTGAAACGCAGCAACGATTACAAATAGAGCATGAGCTACCGTCTGCTATTGCGAATAATGAAATGTATTTAGAATACCAGCCGAAGCTTAACGTGAAAACGGGGAGAGTCGAGGCGGTCGAGGCGTTGCTACGCTGGCGTCAACCTTCTGGAACGTTTATTTCGCCGATGCAGTTCATTCCGATTTTAGAGCGTACAGGCATGATGGTGAAGGTTGGGCGTTGGATTTTACAGCAAGCGTGTGCGGATGCAGTATCGTACGAGCGTATATACGGCATGCCGATTCAAGTGGCGGTCAATTTATCGGTTAGTCAGCTTATGCAGCGCAGCATTATTGACGATGTGAAAAACGCACTAAAAACATCTGAGCTGGCACCGCATTTACTTGAGTTAGAAATTACAGAAAGCATGTCGATGAATAGCGATATAATGAGTACGATTTTACGACAGCTAAAGGAGCTAGGTGTGCAAGTAGCTATCGATGACTTCGGTACAGGCTATTCGTCGCTATCGTATTTAAAGGATTTCCCAGCAGATACGTTGAAGGTTGATCGCAGTTTTGTCGAGTTAATTGGCAAAGGGCGACGTGGTGAAGCGATTTTAGAAACGGTCATTACGCTTGGGCAAAAGCTACAGCTGACAATTGTGGCAGAAGGTGTCGAGACAGCAGAGCAGCTTCAATACGTATCGATGCGTGGCTGTCATTACATTCAAGGCTACTACATTAGCAAGCCGCTTCCTTTCTCACAGCTATTTGACCAAATCGCAAAAATTCATAAAGAACATCGTGTAGATTATGCGGGGGAATATATATAAAAAGGAGTTCGGGTGCATGACCCGAACTCCTTTTTATATTATTGGTGCTTCGCTTGGAAAGCTTTCATGAAGTCAGCTAACGCTTGGCATGCTTCTGTTGGTACAGCGTTGTACGTAGATGCACGGCAGCCGCCTACTGAACGGTGACCGCTTAAGCCAACAAATCCAGCTTCTTCTGCTTCTTTAAGGAATTGTTTTTCTAATTCTTCGTCAGCTACGCGGAATGTAATGTTCATTAATGAACGAGATTCTGCATCTGCGTGACCGTAGTAGAAGCCGTTAGAGTTGTCGATTGTATCGTAAATAAGTGCTGCTTTTGCTTCATTGTTTTTCGCAACTTGCTCTAAGCCGCCTTGTGCTTCGATCCATTTTAATACTTCACCTAACATATAAATACCGAATGTTGGTGGTGTGTTGTATAGTGAGTTGTTTTCTACGAATGTATCGTATTTTAACATTGTTGGTAAGTTTGTGTTTGCTGCTTCTAATAGATCTTTACGGATAATTGCAACTGTTACACCTGAAGGACCTAAGTTCTTTTGAGCGCCTGCGTAGATCATGCCGAATTTAGAAATATCAACTGGCTTTGACATAATATCAGAAGACATGTCAGCGATTAATGGCACGTTACCTGTTTCAGGGAATGTTTTCCACTGTGTACCGTAAATTGTGTTGTTTGATGTAATGTGCACGTAAGCGTCGTTAGCATCCACTTCAATTTCACTTGGGATGTTTTTGTATTTGTTTTCTTTTGTAGAAACAGTTGCTGCTGCTTCGCCAGAGAATTTTGCTTCTTTTAATGCTTTTTCAGACCAAGAGCCTGTTAATACGTAGTTTGCACGCTTGCCTTCAGCTAAGAAGTTCATTGGGATCATTGAAAATTGTAAGCTTGCGCCGCCTTGTAAAAATACGATTTCGTAGTTAGCAGGAATCGCATATAGTTTACGTAAGTTTGCAATCGCTTCGTTATGTACTGCCTCGAACGTTGCGCTACGGTGGCTAAGCTCCATAACTGACATACCAGTACCTTGGAAGTCTACTAATTCTGCTTGTGCTTTTTGTAACACTTCTAGCGGTAATGCTGATGGACCTGCGTTGAAATTGTATGCGCGTTTAGTTGTTGTACTCAATTGAAACACTCCTCATTAGTTGTTCACTCTTACATGGAAAATACAATCGCTTATACGGATAAAACAAACATTTACGTATAAATGGGTGCTTAGAATCATATATATCGATTAAATTACGAATATTATAACATTGATTGATGTTAAATGTTCATATTTTTCATGAAAAGATGTGTATAGATTCGTATCAATTATACCTCTTTTTGCTCGTTCAAAAAAGACGAACATTCAGAAAGTTTTCACATCATCATCGCAGGGTACAGATAACGACTACAGCTAGTTCGAGTGGAGGGGAATTTATATGACAAATTGGATCGACAAAGGCTATCGTCAATATGAAGGAGAGCATATTGATGTGTATTTTTCGGTAGACGTTTGTGAGCATGCAGCAAATTGTGTAAAAGGAAATCCGAACGTTTTTGACACGAAGCGCAAGCCGTGGATTTTAGCGGATGCTGCTGATGCGGATGAAGTCGCACGCGTCATTGAAACATGTCCGTCTGGTGCATTACAATACATTCGAAAAGGGGAGTAATCGATGTCATTTTTAGAAGAGGATCGTCGCCTATTTTTAGAGGAAGATGGTAAAACGTATGCGGAAATTACATGGTCAAACGCAGGAGAGAGCGTAATGATTGTGGACCATACGTTTGTTGCGGATTCGCATCGCGGTGAAGGGCTTGCAGGAAAGCTTGTGGCAGCGGTTGCTGATAAAGCGCGTGCAGATAATAAGAAAATTATTCCATTATGTCCGTTTGCGAAGAAGGAATTTGAGCGAAAAGAGCAGTACGCAGATGTGTGGAAAAAATAAAATAGCTAACACTGGTGAACAGCAGTCCATTCATCAGTGTTTTTTGTTGTCCATATATTGACAAAATCATAGGCAGATGCACAATTTCTCTGTATAATAAAGAGTAATGTGCATACGGCAGTGCCGCAAAAATGAGCAATCGGTATCATTTAGTTGAACGGAAACTTTCAGCAAACAAGTGACGTCTTTAATAGTATGTGCCAATCGTGGCGAATCGTATCAATGTATGATATGCTACCGACGATAAACAAAGTTGGAACGACACGACTTTGTGTACGCAGTAGCGAATACGCTCATTACTCAAAAAAATGTGCAATGCCATATGGCGCAAATGAATCAATACATGTAGTATTTTAATTAATTATAACCTTTGGAGGAATTTTTCATTATGAAGTTAAAAAAAATGTTTCGTTATGTAGCTTTACCAACAGCATTAGCAGCAATGTTAGTCGGCTGTTCAGGAGACAAAGTAGAAAATGAAGTATTAGCAACAATTGGCGACACGGAAATCCTTTACACAGATTTAGCGGACCAATTAATCGAGTTACAAGGTAAAGATACGTTAGAAACGATGATCACAAACGAAATCGTAAAGCAAGAAGCTGAAAAAGCAGAAGTAAAAGTATCAGAAGAAGATATTGAAGAAGAGTACAAAAACTACATTAACTACTACGGTGGCGAAGAAAGCTTTAACTCTATGCTTCAAATGTACGGCATGTCAGCTGACGACGTACGTAAAGACATCGAAAACTCATTATTAACTGAAAAAGTAATCGCTTCTACAATTGAAGTGAAAGACGAAGAGTTACAAACGTACTTCAGTGAAAACGCAGCAAACTATGAAACAGTTGCTGAAGTAGCAGCAAAACATATTTTAGTAGCAACAGAAGAAGAAGCGAAAAAAGCACTTGAGCGTTTAAATGCAGGCGAAGAGTGGGATAAATTAGCGGCTGAGTTATCAACAGATACTTCAAACAAAGATAAAGGCGGCGACCTTGGCTTCTTCGGTGAAGGTGTAATGGTTGAAGAGTTCACAACAGTTGCATTCGCACAAGAAGTAGGCACAATTTCAGCGCCGGTTAAAACAGAATACGGCTTCCATATCATTAACGTATATGACAAAAAAGATGCAGTATCAGCAGTATTTGCAGACGTAAAAGATAAAGTACAAGACGACTACGTATACTCAAAAGTGTCTGAGCAATTCGCAACTTGGATGGAAGACAAGAAGAAAGAATATAACGTTGAAAACACATTAGCAGGCGAAGCGAAAGCGGACGAAGAAAAAGCTGATGAGTCAGCAGAAACAACTGAAGAAGAAACGACAGAAGAAGAGAAATAATTTAATCGTATGACGAGGTGTACAACAGTCTAACTAGGCTGTTGTACACTTTTTTTATGCGTGCTAAGTGATATACAGTAACTTAATTCACCATACTTTCTGATAATATTTTGATAAAGGCATAAAATATATGTATGAACGAGTAAAATGAGCGTATACTGAATGGAAAAAGGGGGAATGGGCACGATGAGAAAATGGCTTGTTAGTTTGGCCGCGGTACTGTCGCTTACGATTGCATCGAACAGTGCATCAGCAGAAACAGAGAACGAAAGAGAAACAGCAACGTGGTATGAAAAATTTAATTACGTAGCGATTGGGGATTCGCTTGCGTTTGGTATTAACGAAAATAGTCAACCAGGCAAAGGTTACACGGAGTTTGTTGCACATTATTTAGCAGACAATAACATATTAAATAGCTATTCAAATGGTTATTCGTTTCCGGGCTATACAACAACAGACGTATACAATGCGATGAAAAATAATGCGGTGCGTGCCGTAGATGTTGGGATTAATTTAGAAGAGCTACCTGCTGGCACACTCGATGCGATTGAGACAGCAGATATTATTACAATTACAGCAGGGGCGAACGATTTATTACAGCATGTACAGCGAAATGATAATCAATTAACGATCGACTTTGCGGGGCTTTTAGCGCAGCAAAAAAAGGTAGCAGAAAATTATACAAACATGTTGACGACAATTCGTGAGACAAATGTACGAGCATCTATTTACATTGTTGGTTATTACAACGCATTTGCACATTTACCAGCAGCAACAGCGGCACAAGCTGGGCAATTGCTTGGGGCGTTAAATGACACGATTGCAAAGGTAGCTTCTGAAAATGATGCGACATTTATTGAAACAACAGACGCGATTGCGCAAGATTACAAAACGTATTTACCAAACCCACTCAATATTCATCCGAGCGAAGCGGGCTATGAAGTAATTGCGGAAGAAGTAATTGAAGAGCTAGAAAATGATGTGTATTATACACCGTACCGTATTTTTGCGACAGCGACATCACCGACAACTGTGGATGTGTGGTGGAATGCGGCATACAATGAGGAAACGTTAAAAAGCTATAACTTATATGTAGATGATGAGCTTGTAGCACAAGTTGGGCCTGATGAGACTGAAATTACGGTTGAGGAGCTAGAGCCAGGTACGGTATACGAGTTTGATGTAACGCTTACAGATACGTTTGGCAATGAAATTCATCCGTTATCAACGTGGGAAATAACACCGTCTGAAGAGGGAAAATATGCATTTACGGACATTGCGACACATGCCGATCGTTTATACATCGACCGAGCTGCGAATATGGGGCTTGTGTCAGGCTATGAGGATAATACATATCGTCCAAGTCAGCAAGTCACACGCGCACAAATTGTGAAGCTACTAACGAATGCGCTTGGCTTAGAGCATACGGAGAAAGCACCGTTTACAGACATTAGCAGCTATGCAGAAGAAACACAGCACCAAATTGCAGCCGCATATGAAGCAGGCATTATTCAAGGCACAGACGGCAAGTTCCGTCCAAACGAGCCAGTTACCCGCGCACAGTTAGCGTTAATGATCAGTCGTACGTATACGTATCTAACAGCAAAAGAAATTGATGCGACGGTAAGCAGCTTTAGCGATATTAGCAGCTACAACGAAGAAGCACAAAAAGCAATGCAGTTTTTATATAACCAAGAAATCGCGACAGGTTGGGAAGGCAAGTTCATGCCAGGCAACCCGACGATGCGCTCACATGCCGCAAAAATAATCGTCAATTTCGTCGATTCGTTTCTGCGTTAAGTAGCTCAATAAATATACGTAGGCAAAGTCGTGATGGCTTTGCCTATTTCCGTTGAATCGTTTACAGTATGAACAGGGGATTTTGAAAAATATAGGATGCGCTAACAAGGAGGTAAAATAATGAATCAGCACTTTTTGAAAATCATAAATGGTCACGATTGCGAGGCACAGTTTCAGCTAGCAAATGCGTTGTTTGAAGGGGAGCAAATGCAAAAGGATGATGCGCGTGCTTTACAGCTATATGAGCGTGCCGCACAGCTTGGGCATGTCGATGCGTTAAATAATGCGGCAGATATGTATTTAAATGGTGAAGGAACAGCCGTTAATTATCATAAGGCACGTGCATTGTTTGAAGAAGCGGCGTCTCGTGGTGTTGCTGAGGCATATTTTACGTTAGCGATGATGTATGAAACCGCGCTCGACGTACCGTACGATGCACAGCGCGCGCTTCATTATTACGAGCAAGCAGCCGCACTAAACGATATAGAAGCAACCTATTATTTAGGTATGATTTATTATGAAGGGCTTTTACATGTGACGAACGATGAGCGCAAGGCGAAGGGCTTCTTCGGACAAGCAGCTGCACACGGACATGTCGATGCGTTATTTAACTGTGGTTATTTTTACGAGCATGGTATCGGTTGCAATCAAGACGTACAAAAGGCAATATCGTTCTACAGTGAAGCGGCTTTACTCGGCGATGAACAAGCACAAAAGCGAGCACATGCATTGAACATGCTATAATAGGTATTTAAAACTATATTGAATGATTGAAGCAGGAGTCTTATTGCCTTTCACACCATTGCTGTTGTTAAAGCTATATGAAAATAGGTTTTTAGTTAAGTAAAGAAGGCTATAGTACAGTTAAGTAAACAATCGAACGATAGGACAAACTTTAAAAGAGGTGTAAGTGATGCAAAAATCAAAAGGAAGAACGTTACATTATACAGAAGATTTACGATTTATTCGCCTAGCAGAAAAAGAGCAGTTAGAAGATTTGCGTGTACTATGCACATATGCAGAATATTGTATCGGCGTACAGCAAGTTGGTATTGACCAAGACGAAGCGGCGGCATTTAAGGAAAACTTACACAGCATTACAATGAGACAGGATAAACGCTATGCACAGCTAGACGAACTGATTGCACGCAATTTCAAAGCGCTGCGCAAAGAGGAGACAGAGGACGATTCATTCGTTGTGTACGGCAAACGAGTACGTGCGTTAGAAAGTGGCTTACGTACGCTGCGTTTATTTTTAACGGAAGTTGTCGATACGTTAACGAATACGAGCGGTGAACATACGCGTGTTGCCGATCGCCTCGGCTATTTTGAGAAGCGCTCGATGGAACTTGAGGCAGAAATGTTACTGCTTCAAGAAGAGACAGCGAAGTTTTATTAACGTAAAGTAGATAAATATAGATGAGTTAGTATAGAATGACTATACTGGCTCATTTTTTTTAGCCATTTGAATAATATCTTAAAAAAGGTTGAATACTAAAAGTCATGAAAAGGTCGGCATATTTTTGTGAATCGAAAGTATTATGGTGAATTTAGATTTGTGAGTTGCAATTGTTTTTGTGAGTATAAAGGCTTTTTGTATCAAAAAAGTATAAGTAAAACTAATCTTTTCCATAAAATTGTATAAAATAATGAATGGTTTGTACGAAGAAGTAATGGGTATTACTAAACTGTTAGTGGATTAAGAATGAAAGAAGTGGAAGCAATGTTTTTTAAGCAAAAACAACAAGTGAAAAAAATAAAGCTAGATGGATATAATGTGCGAATTCAATTTACACATCATGCACATTTAAATAAAAAAGTAGATATAGTGAATATTACCGAACAGGATTTACGTTATTTATGCAGTATGCGCCCTTACGTTCAAAAGCACATTGATGAACTAGTAGAGGCGTTTTATTATTGTATTGGCAAAGAGGAATCACTCGTAACAATCATTAATAAGCATAGCTCGGTTGATCGCTTAAAGGTGACGCTACGCAAGCACATTATTGAAATGTTTAGCGGCGTTTTAGACGATACATATTTTGAAACGCGTCGACGCATTGCGAAGGTGCATGTGCATATCGGCTTAAAGGCGCCGTGGTACATCGCGGCATTTCAGCAGTTATTTGTGAGTTTTTCGGAGCTTGTGTGGAAATATGTAGAGGACGAGGAAGACCGTCATGCAGTTGTGCGTGCCATTTCGAAAATTTCAAATTTCGAGCAGCAAATTGTGCTAGAGGAATTTGATCAAATTATTGAGCAAATGAAAGAGCGCATTAATGAAGAAAAGAAATCGGTAATGGGGACGATTTTATCGACATCAGAAGGGTTAGCCGCAGTTTCAGAGCAAACGAACGCTTCATTCCAAACGATTTGCTGTCAGTCGAATAACTTAAAAGATTTAGCGCAAACGGCAATTGAGTATTCTACTGAGGTTGAGCAAAAGGCGACGCAAGGAAAAGGATATATCGAGGCGCATGTTCATAGCATGGGGCAAATCCATCATTCGGTGAACACGGTCGTCGATGACATTCAAAACCTTGTGCATTTATCAAAGGAAATGGGCGACATTATCGGCATCGTGGAAGGGATTGCGAACCAAACGAATTTACTGTCACTGAATGCGGCGATTGAAGCAGCGCGTGCAGGAGAATACGGCAAAGGCTTCTCGGTCGTTGCGTCAGAGGTGCGCCAACTATCAGAGCAAACGAAAAATTCCACGTCGCGCGTGTCGGAGCTATTAAAAAATACGACGACGTACATTCAGCAGTTAGAAAACCGTCTGCATGATGTTTTAGCGGAAGTGCAAGGCGGCGCAACATCGACTGAAAATACGGCGAATCAGTTTATCATTATTTTAGAGGCCATTCACCAATCAAAAACGCAAAACGACGTCATGGGTGAGCATTTACAAACGCTAAACAACACGATGACGGAAATGAGCCAGGCGCTAGATGAAGTTGTCGTATCGGCAGACAACTTATCAAACTTAGCAGTCGATTTAGAAAAGTAACGAGCGGAGGAGTGAAGCGTAATGCTTTGCTCCTTTTTGCATGTTACGAGGTATAATGTAAAGAAAAAAATGAAAGCAGGGACGAAGCATGAAAACAATTGCGGTCGTCGGTGGCGGCATTACAGGCTTATGTGCGTTATACGAAATGGAGCGCCAAGCGAAAGCACAGCACATCGATGCACAATTTATATTAATTGAAAAAAATGACGATGTCGGTGGGAAAATTCATACCGTAACGACAGATGAATTTGCGATGGAAGTCGGGGCGGATTCGATTGTCGCGCGTCACCCTGGTGTGCTAGCGATGGTTGAGGAACTCGGCATGCGTGATGAGCTCGTGTACAACGAAACAGGCACATCGTACATTCATACGAACGGTGAGCTGCACGGCATTCCGCTTAACTCGACGTTTGGCATTCCGATGAGTGTCGAATCGCTTATGCAAAGTACGCTTATTTCGGAGACAGGCAAGGAACGCGCACTACAGGATTTAACGATGCCAAACACGACGTTTACGAAGGACGACTCGATCGGTCACTTTTTAACGTCTTGCTTTGGCGAGGAGCTCGTGACGAAGCAAATTGCGCCGGTGCTGTCAGGTGTATACTCAGGCAATTTGTACGAGCTGTCGATTGCGTCGACGATTCCGTATTTAATCGACTACAAAAACGATTACAGCAGCATTATAAAAGGCTTCGAGGCAAACCGCGAAAAGTTCGAAAAAGCAAACGACAAAAAATTCATTTCCTTTAAAGGTGGGTTGTCGAGCTTTGCCGAGCGCATTTGCCAGTCGCTAACGAAAACGGAAGTGCTAACAGGTGTGCAGCTAGAGCTACTCGAGAAAAAGGGAGAGCAATATGCGCTTTATTTATCGAACTGCGACATTCGTTACGTCGATGAAGTAGTGTTAACGACGCCGCATGATGTGACGCGCCGCTTCTTTAACGACGATGCATTGCAGCCGTATTTCGACGGCTTCCGCAACGGTTCGGCCATTACGCTTTATTTAGGCTATGATGTACCGGATGCGATTTTACCGGCGGACGGCACGGGCTTTATCGTATCGCACAACAGCAGCTTACAGTGTAATGCATGTACGTGGACGAGCCGCAAGTGGAAGCATACGTCAAAGCACGACAAGCTACTCGTTCGTTTATTTTATAAAGACGTGCATCCGCGCTATGAGGAGTTTAAGGCGATGAGTGATGAGGAGCTTATTCGTGTGGCGATGGACGATATTAAGACGAGTTTAGGTGTGACCGATGCGCCGACCATTTGTGAGGTGACGAAGTGGATTGATCAAATGCCACGCTACGATTTAGCGCATCGCAAAACGCGTGATGCACTTGTTGATTACTTAGCAATTCATTATCCGAACGTCGTTTTAGCAGGCTGTTCATTTTATGGTGTTGGCGTCGGTGCGTGCATGCAAAATGGACGCGAAATCGCAACGCGCGTAATTTCGACAATTTCGTAATGTCGCCCGTTAAAATTGTTAACTTACTTGACGTTTAATCGTTATAACGTTATGATTCTTTTAACAATTCAATCAATTGAATAAACTCTTATCAAGAGAAGTGGAGGGACTGGCCCGTAGAAGCTTCAGCAACCAGCAGTATGCAAGGTGCTAAATCCAGCAAAACAATGCGTTTTGGCAGATAAGGCTACATGTAAATGATACGCCTTCTTTGTTTATACAAAAGAAGGCTTTTTTTATAGCTTAAAATATGACAAATGTGCGACGAAGGAAGAGAGGGTTTTATAGATGAAATTGCTTGAACGATTACAAAATGAAGTGTTAACAGCAGATGGCGCAATCGGCACGGTGCTGTATAGCTACGGCTTAGAATATTGTCACGAGGAAATGAACGTGCAGCGACCAGAGCTAATCGAAAAAATTCACCGTGAATACATCGCGGCAGGTGCGGACATTATTCAAACGAACAGCTACGGTGCAAACTCGATTAAGCTTGCTCGATATGGCTTAGAGAAAGAAGTTGTGAAGCTAAACACAGCGGCGATTGCACTTGCAAAAAAAGCAGCAGCTGACGGTGGACAATATGTGCTTGCGACAATCGGCGGCATTCGTGGTATTCGTAAAAGCGATGTCACATTAGACGACATTTTAGCAGCGGTGAAGGAGCAGGCAGAAGCGTTAATCGCAGGGCAACCAGACGGCATTTTGCTTGAGACATATTACGATTTTGAGGAGCTAACGGAAACGGTGAAGCTTATTCGTTCGTTAACGGATTTACCGATCGTGGCGCAAGTGTCAATGCATGAGCCAGGTGTACTACAAAACGGCTTATCATTAAACGATGCATTTACGGAGCTTGAAGCAATTGGTGCAAACATTGTCGGCGTGAACTGTCGCTTAGGTCCACACCATACAATTCAAGCATTCGAAACAGTCGAGTTACCAAACAACGCATTCATGTCAGCCTATCCAAACGCAAGTCTGCTTGATATTGAAGAAGGTCGCGTCGTGTACGAATCAGAAATTGATTATTATGCAAAAGCGGCAGTCGAGTTACGCAATCAAGGTGTGCGTTTAATCGGCGGGTGCTGCGGTACGACACCGAAGCATATTCAAGCAGTGAAAGCAGCATTAACGGAGCTTTCACCAGTTACGGCAAAGGACGCGAAGGAGCAGCCAGTCGTGCAAATGCGTGATGCAGAGCCGCGCGAGCAACAGCCGCTTCACGAAAAAGCAAAAACAGAGCGTTCAATTATCGTGGAGCTGGACACACCGAGACATTTAGAAATTGAAGGCTTTATGGAAGGCTCTCGTCAGCTATATGCAGCAGGTGCGGACGTTGTCATGATGGCAGACAACTCGCTTGCCTCACCACGTATTAGCAACATTGCGATGGGTGCGCTATTAAAGGAAGAAGGCATTCGTCCACTGACGCATTTAACGTGCCGCGACCGTAACTTAATCGGCTTACAATCTCACTTAATGGGCTTAAACGCACTTGGCATTCACGACATTTTAGCGGTAACGGGTGACCCGACGAAAGTGGGCGACTTCCCAGGAGCAGCGAGCGTGTACGACGTGTCGTCAATGGAATTAATTTCGCTTATTAAGCAATTAAACGAAGGCATTTCATTCTCAGGTAAGCCGCTACGCAAAAAGGCGAACTTCTCAGTAGCTGCGGCATTTAACCCGAACGTGCGTGTACTTGACCGCGCCGTTGCACGCTTAGAGAAAAAAATCGAGCATGGTGCAGATTACTTCATTTCACAGCCTGTATACACGAAGGAAAAAATCGTTGAAATTTACGAGGCGACGAAGCATCTTGAAACACCAATTTACATCGGCATCATGCCAGTAACGAGCCACAAAAGCGCACAGTTCCTACACCATGAAGTGCCAGGTATTAAATTATCAGAAGATGCATTAAATCGTATGGAAGCGTGCGGCGAAGATAAGGACAAGGCGACAGCAGAAGGGATTGCGATCGCAAAAGAGCTTGTCGAAGTGGCAGCACAATACTTCAACGGCATTTACTTAATTACACCATTTTTACGATACGATATGACACTTGAATTAATGAAATATATTCATCAGTTAGATGAGCAGAAAAAGGGAGTACAAGCGTAATGACGAAGCATTTGATTGAACAGCAACTCGAGAAGCGTATTTTAATTTTAGACGGCGCAATGGGGACGATGTTGCAAAATGAAGACTTAACACCAGAGGACTTTGGTGGCGAAGAGCTAGACGGCTGTAACGAAAACTTATTATTAACACGTCCAGACGTATTAGAAAAAATTCACCGCGAATATTTAGCGGCAGGTGCAGATATTATTTGTACGAACACATTCGGGGGGACACCACTCGTATTAAATGAGTACGGCTTAGGGCATTTAGCGGATGAAATTAATACAGCAGGTGTGCGCATTGCACGTAAAGTAGTAGACGAGTTTTCTACACCAGAGTGGCCGCGTTTCGTTGCCGGTGCAATCGGTCCGACGACAAAAACGTTATCGGTAACAGGTGGGATTACATTTGATGAGCTGTTAGAAAACTTCTATCAGCAAGCACGCGCATTAATCGAAGCGGGTTCAGACGTCATCTTACTTGAAACGTCTCAAGATATGCTAAATGTAAAAGCGGGTACACTCGGTATTCAGCGTGCGTTTGAAGAGCTAGGCGTAGAGCTACCGATTATGATTTCAGGTACGATTGAGCCAATGGGTACGACGCTTGCTGGTCAAACAATCGATGCGTTTTACGTGTCAATTGAGCATATTAAACCATTATCAGTTGGATTAAACTGTGCGACAGGTCCAGAATTTATGACCGACCACATTCGTTCATTATCAGAGCTTGCGACGAGCTACGTAAGCTGTTACCCGAACGCTGGTTTACCAGACGAAGAAGGGTGCTACCACGAAACGCCAGACTCTTTATCGAAAAAGCTAAGCGGCTTTGCGGAAAAGGGCTGGTTAAACATTATCGGTGGGTGCTGTGGTACGACGCCTGCACATATCGCGGCCATTCGCGAAGCAGTAGACAACTACGCGCCACGCAAAAAGCCAGAAAAAACACACGGTCACGCCGTATCAGGCATCGAGCCGTTGTTATATGACGATTCAATGCGTCCATTATTTATCGGGGAGCGTACGAACGTTATCGGCTCTCGTAAATTCAAAAACTTAATTATCGACGGCAAGTTTGAAGAAGCGGCAGAAATCGCCCGTGCCCAAGTAAAAAGCGGTGCGCACGTTATCGATATTTGTTTAGCCAACCCAGACCGCGACGAGCTAGAAGACATGACACAATTCATGCAAGAAGTCGTGAAAAAAGTAAAAGTACCTTTAGTTATTGACTCAACAGATGAGCGTGTAATTGAAGAGTCACTGAAGTTCTCACAAGGTAAGGCAATCATTAACTCAATTAACTTAGAGGACGGCGAAGAGCGCTTTGATGCGGTAATGCCACTTGTAAAACAATACGGTGCAGCAGTCGTTGTCGGCACAATCGACGAAATCGGCATGGGTGTAACGCGCGAGAAAAAGCTAGAAGTAGCACAGCGCTCATACAAGCTGTTAACAGAGAAGTGGGGCTTAGCGCCTGAGGACATCATCTTTGACCCGTTAGTATTCCCAGTCGGCACAGGTGATGAGCAGTACATCGGTTCGGCGGAGGAAACAATCGAAGGGATTCGCTTAATTAAAGAACAATTACCAGGCGTATTAACGGTACTTGGTGTAAGTAACGTGTCATTCGGTTTACCACCAGTCGGACGCGAAGTATTAAACGCCGTGTATTTATATCACTGTACACAAGCTGGTCTTGACTACGCGATCGTAAACACAGAAAAGCTAGAGCGTTACGCATCGATTCCAGAGGCAGAAGTGAAGCTTGCGAACGATTTAATCTTCAATACAAACGACGAAACGTTAGCGGTATTTACAGACTTCTACCGCGACAAAAAGAAAGAAAAAACAGAGGACGACATTCCAAAAACAGTGCCTGAGCGCCTAGCGTATTATATTTTAGAAGGTACGAAAGAAGGGTTAATCCCAGACTTAGACGCAGCACTTGAAATTTACGGAACGCCGCTAGAAGTCATCAACGGACCTTTAATGGCAGGGATGGCGGAAGTTGGTCGTCTATTTAACGAAAACCAATTAATCGTTGCCGAAGTACTGCAATCAGCAGGTGTTATGAAGGCAGCAGTTGCGCATTTAGAGAGCTTCATGGAAAAAGATGAGGAATCAGCTGGTAAAGGGAAAATGGTGCTTGCGACAGTTAAAGGTGACGTGCATGACATCGGTAAAAACTTAGTTGATATCATCATGAGCAACAACGGTTACCGCGTTGTCGATTTAGGTATTAAAGTAACGCCGACGACATTAATCGAAGCGATTCGTAAAGAAAAGCCAGACATTATTGGTTTATCTGGCTTACTCGTAAAATCAGCACAGCAAATGGTCATTACAGCGCAAGACTTCAAAGACGCTGGAATTGATGTGCCAATTATCGTTGGTGGTGCTGCGTTATCTCGCCGCTTCACTGAGACGAAAATTGCACCGAACTACGACGGTCCAGTAATGTATGCAAAAGATGCGATGGCAGGCTTAGAAACGATTAACCGTCTTGTAAACCCTGAAACGCGCCCGGCATTATTACAGGAGCTTGAGGAAGCACAAGTAAAGCGTGCGGAATCAGATGCTCGCCGTGCCAAAAAAGCACCAGTCGAAGTAACGGAAAAGCCAGTGCGTACAATTGGTGATGCGCCAGTGTTCGTACCGAAAGATTTAAAACGTCACGTAACGCGCGAATATTCAGTTGCGCATTTACAGCCGTACGTGAACATGCGCACGTTAATCGGACATCACTTAGGCTTAAAAGGCAACTTAGAGGAGCTTTTAAAAGCAAATGATGACCGTGCTGTACAATTAACAGAGCTAACGACAGGCTTCTTAAAATCAGATTTATTAAAGCCATCAAGCATTTACCGCTTCTTCCCTGCACAAGCAGACGGAGACGATGTTGTCATTTATGATCCAGAAAACCCAGGCGTAGAAATCGAGCGCTTCACGTTCCCACGCCAAGAGAAAGCACCGTTCTTATGCTTAGCGGACTTCCTACACACAGTGGAAAGTGGCGAAATGGATTACGTAGCATTAATGGTTGTAACGGCAGGTCATGGTGTACGCGCAGAAGCCAATCGCCTAAAAGACGAAGGGAAATTCCTAGAGAGCCACGCTGTACAAGCGACAGCACTGGAGCTTGCGGAAGGCTTTGCAGAGCGTCTTCACCAAGAAATTCGCGACCAGTGGGGCTTCCCAGACGCGACGGACTTCACGATGCGTGACCGTTTCGCGGCGAAATACCAAGGTCAGCGTTTCTCATTCGGTTACCCAGCGTGTCCGAACTTAGAAGACCAAGCAAAATTATTTAAACTTATTCAGCCGGAAGATATCGGCGTTAACTTAACGGAAGGTTTCATGATGGAGCCAGAAGCGAGTGTTACAGCGATTGTGTTCGCACATCCAGACGCACGTTATTTCAATGTATAATTGAAGACAAGGGCGTGATAAAAGTCATTTTTGGCTTTTATCGCGCCCTTTGTTGTTTATCTAAAGACTTTTCGAAGTTTGTAAAAGTGGGAATAGTATTTTACAATGAAGTATAAAAGTTGGAATTTTTAGATAACTAAATTAACTACGTAAGTACTATAGGGAGCGATTTTTATGTTAAAGGAAGCCATTTATGCGAGGGAGCAGGAGATGCTTCAGTTGTTAGAAAGATTAGTCAATCAAGATTCAGGCAGCAAGTACAAAAAAGGTGTCGACGCAATCGGTCATATGTTGCGTCAAAAGTACGAGAAGCTTGGCTTTATCGTCGATGTCGTGTCAGAGGAAGTTGTCGGCAATCATTTAATTATTCGCCATAAAGAAACAGTAAGACCTGGCATCGTCATCGTCGCGCATATGGACACCGTATTTCCAGAGGGTACAGCGAAGGAGCGTCCATTCACTGTGAAGGGCTCACGCGCATACGGCCCAGGTGTCATCGATATGAAGGCGAGCCAAGTTGCGCTGCTGACCGCGTTGTCGGCACTCATTGAAATGGGTGACGAAAAAAGCTATAGCAACGTGCACATTATTTTAAATAGCGACGAGGAAATCGGCTCACACAAATCAAAAATCGTCATCGAAAACGTCGCACTCGGCAAAGACTACGCACTCATTATGGAGCCAGCGCGAGCAAATGGCGCTCTCGTATCAGCACGTCGCGGCGGTGGTACGTATACGCTGCGAGTGTACGGCAAGGCGGCACATTCAGGTATTGCACCTGAGGACGGCATTAGCGCGATTGAGGAAATTTGCTACAAAATTATTGAGCTACAAAAGTTAAATGAGCTAGAAGCGGGCGTGAATGTCAACGTCGGGCTCATTAGCGGTGGTGAGGCATCAAACGTCGTGTCACCGTACGCAGAGGCAACGATTGATGTACGAATTACCGAACCGCATCAAGGCACATTAATTGATAAGGCGGTGCGTAAAGTGTGTGCGAAGCCGCATATTGAAGGAACGAACATCGAGCTTGTTGGTGGCATTAACCGTTATCCTGTGATTAAAAATGATAAGACGGAAGTGCTGTTAACACATATTCGCGCAGCTGGTGAGGAAATGGGCTTAACGATTGAGGACGTCGCAACAGGTGGCGGATCGGACGCATCGTTTACATCGAGCGTACACGTTGCAACGATTGACGGCTTAGGCCCAGTTGGTGGCGGCGCACATAGCATCGACGAATATTTAGACGTTCCGACGTTAACCGAGCGTACGTATTTGCTCGCAAAAGTCATTCAGCGCCTAAGCAATAAGCCAGCGATGACCCCGACAGATTATACGATGTAACGATTTCCAACATTAGTGCAGTATGGATACGCTGCGCTAATTTTTTTCTTTTTTTTCCGAAAAGTCTAGTGACAAATGTCATATGAATCATATGCATTTGTCATGACGACAATGTGATAAATATCGCTACAGCAATTAGCACAATGATATTATGATGAGGTCATAAGAAAAAATAAGGGGGTTTTGGGCGATGACAACAGCATCAACACATGCGGAAAAGACGAAGCAACTGCGTAAAGGCGTTGCACCGTATGCAAAGTCAGACACTCGAAAAAGCGTGCAACAACTTTTCAATACGGTACTACCATTACTAGCAATTTGGATTGCGGGTTATGCATTTTATAATGTATCACCGTGGATTTCGGTTGTTAGTGCAGTGCTAGCCGCGGGATTTGTCGTACGAACATTCATCATTTTCCACGATTGCACACACGGTTCATTTTTCAAAAACAAAAAAGCAAACGATTATGTAGGTTTAATTACAGGGGTATTAACATCATTCCCATATGCAAAATGGAAGCGTGAGCATACGATTCACCACGCAACAAGCTCAAACTTAGACAAGCGCGGTATCGGCGACATTAACATGTTAACGGTTGAAGAATATGCGGCGGCAACACCGATGCGTCGTTTAACGTACCGTCTATACCGTAACCCATTAGTTATGTTTGGCTTAGGACCATTATTTTTAGTATTAGTAGCAAACCGCATTAATCGTTCAGACGCAAAGCCTAAAGAGCGCATGAACACATATATTACGAACGTTTTAGTATTTGGGATTTTAATTACTGTTGGTTTAACAATTGGTTGGATGCCATTACTACTTGTACATGGTGTGACAATGTTTATTGCAGGTGCATTAGGCATTTGGTTATTCTACATTCAACATACGTACGAAGATTCATACTTTGAAGAAGAGTCAGAGTGGGATTACGTAAAAGCGGCTGTTGAAGGAAGCTCGTACTACCAACTACCAAAAGTGTTACAGTGGATTACAGGGAACATCGGTTACCACCACGTGCATCACTTAGCGCCACGTGTGCCAAACTACAACTTAGAAAAAGCACACGAAGCAAACCCACCGCTTCAACAAGCAACGACGATTACGTTAAAAACGAGCTTAGAGTCATTACGCTACAAGCTATATGATCCAGAGCACATGCGTTTTGTAACGTTCAAAGATGCGGAAGAAATTATTAAAGAACGAAGCAATTCGGCACGATTATCGTAAACAACAAGTAGGCTGTCCCAAATGTGGAGAGCCTATTTTTTTAACGGCATTTCTGTGTGCCAAGCCGACGAAGTAGTCATTTTTCGGTATAATAATAGGAAAAACAATGAAAGAGGCTATTATGCAACAAATTCCGACTAAAAGCCCATGGATTAGCATTTACGTATGGGCAGCTTTTTGTGTTTTACCATTCTTCTTTATTTTTCGCTCGCAGTCGTGGGTGGAAATCTCAATCGGCATTTCATTTATTTTACTGTACTTTTTATTTTATCAATTAGCGATGCGGGCGCGACCAGGGCTTGTGTACATGTGGATAAGCTTTGAAATGATTATCAACATTGCGATGACGCTCATGTTTGGCTACGTTTATTTAGCGCTCTTTACGGCGTATTACATCGGCAACATTAAGCATACGGTAGGCTTTTACATTATGTACGGCTTGCACATCGGCTTTACGGTCATTGCAATCGTCGGCGGCTTCTTTATGGATATTGAATTATTTTTAAATCAGCTACCGTTCGTTGTGCTATCGGTCATCGGCGTCGTGTTGCTACCATTTACGCTATACAACCGCAACAAGCGTGAAAATTTACAAGGTGAGCTAACGACGGCGCGCAATAAAATTTCAGAGCTCATCGTCATTGAGGAGCGCCAACGTATTTCGCGTGACTTGCACGATACGCTCGGGCAAAAGCTATCGATGATCGGTTTAAAAAGTGATTTAGCGGCACGTCTTGTTGAAAAAGACCCGCAAAAGGCAATTGAGGAAATTAAAGAAATTCGACAAACGGCGAGCATCGCGCTAAAGGAAGTACGCGAACTCGTAGCTGATATGCGTGCGGTGAAGTTGCAAGACGAACTCATTCGTATTCGCCAAATGCTCGATGCAGCTGAAATTGAACTCATGCTTGATGCGGATTTTGAAAACGTGCAGGCATCGTTGTTCGTCGAAAGTGTGCTAAGCATGTGTATGAAAGAAGCGGTAAATAACATCGTCAAACATAGTGACGCGACAATGTGTCACATTACGTATCATGAAACGAGCGATGAAATTATTTTGCGCATTCAAGATAACGGGAACGGCTTCGTGCCAGAGGAAGTTGGCATCGGAGGAAGCGGCTTAAAGGGTATGCGTGAGCGCTTAGAATTTATTAATGGCACGCTGCAATTTACAAATCAACAAGGCACAATTATTCATATTCGAATTCCAGTTGCCATTACTCGTCAAAAAAGGAAGTGACCACATGATTAAAATCGTCATCGCAGAAGACCAAGGCATGTTGCTTGGGGCGTTAAAATCATTGCTTAGTATGGAAGATGACATGGAGGTTGTTGGCTTAGCGAAAAATGGGGAAGAAGCACTTGCCCTCGTTACGGAGCATCAGCCAGACATTTGCATTATGGATATTGAAATGCCAATTAAAACGGGCTTAGATGCAGCCGAGGCGCTGTATAGTGAAAAAAATGCGTGCAAGGTTATTATTTTAACGACGTTTGCGCGTCCAGGGTATTTTGAGCGTGCGCGTAAAGCAGGTGTACGTGGTTACTTATTGAAGGACAGTCCGATCGAGGAGCTCGTGAATTCGATCCGTGTCATTATGGATGGTCGCCGCATTTACGCACCAGAGCTTGTAGACTTTGTATATGAAGATGATAGCGAAAATCCACTAACGGAGCGCGAAAGCCAAGTGCTGGAGTTGGTGGCTGAGGGAAAGTCGACAAAGGAAATAGCAGCCGAGCTGTATTTATCCGCCGGTACTGTTCGCAACTATATTTCCACTATTTTAGAAAAACTCAACGTCGGCAATCGTATTGAAGCAATCGCGCGCTTCAAAGAAAAAGGCTGGAATAAATAAGAGCGGCTATAACATTTTATGTGTGACTCCGTTATACTACTAATGGAGGTGATCGATATGACGGTTATTGAACAAATTGAACGCGATAAAAAACGCCCAATTATGATGTTTTCGCTATCGGCTGTAATGATCGCAATGAGCATTATGTCGATTGTCGTTGGTCTGCAAGTACAAGCGACACTCAACATCGTATTTGGCGTCATCGGAATCGCATTTTTTGCAGGTATGTTAATTGTGTTCGGCAAAGATTTCATGACGAACACGCCGTACTTACGTGTAACGAACGAGGATTTTTCATACGATAAAAAGACGTTCGCATGGGATGAAGTACGCGAGGTGAAAATTGCAGATTTCGGTAAAGGTAAAGTCATTTTAGTGAATTTACATAATCCACAATCGTACTGGGAATCTTTATCGAAAATCCATCGTAAAATGGCGGAAATGAACGCGCAAAACGGTGGACATGTGCAAATTAACTTAACGAAATCGACAAACGTTGACCCGCAGCAAGTGCTAGAGCAAATGCAGCAAGCACATCGTCAATCAACGGGCATCAAGCTGCAAGACGAAGGTAAAAAGCGTCGCATTCGCGCGTCATTTAAGTAAAAAAAGCTGCTGTGAGTTCGCCTCACAGCAGCTTTTTTTGTGCGTTATTTTTTCTTCGTCAGGCGACCGAGAAGGAATGCACCAGCAGCAATCGCAAGTGCTGTGTTTGTCTTTTTCGTAAACACTTCCTTCGCCACGAGTGACAGGTGCTGTGGACGTTCGGCAAGCTCATGCATATAGTAGCTATACCAATCCTCACCAAACGAGACATACGTGCGCACATTGTAGCCTTGTTGCGCGAGCTGCTGTTGCAATTGTTTACGGAAGCCGTAGAGTAGTTGAAATTCGAATTGCTCCAGTGGAATGTGATGCTCTGCTACGAAGCGTTTCACATGCTCAATGATGTTTTCGTCATGCGTCGCAATTGAAGTGAACGCACCATGCAGCAGTTGAGACTCAAGTAGCTCGACATATTGAATATCGATGCCTAGCTTGTCTAATGATTCGTTTGCATGCCCTTTTACGATACAAAGGTGTGAACGAATGAAGCGCTCTGTAGTAGCAGGTGCATCGGGTAAACATGCTTGAACGACCGTGCCGACATTTTCAAACACCTTTTGTAGCTCCTCGACAATTTCGAGTGTAAGCGTTAACGTATTGGCGTCCTCAGTGTCAATGATGACGAAAATATTTGCAGTCGCCGCATGCTCAATCACATCGCGTACATGGTCGTAGCACGTATCGACATCGAACAATAGCCCGAGCTGTGTAAGCTTCACGGCTAGCTGTACGTCCATATTTTGAGTAGCAAGGGCATCAATCGTTGCGAGCAGCTGTTCCTTCGTACGTGTGGCTTCTTCGTTCGTTGTCGCAGGTGGTGCTACGTAGTGAAGCGTGGCCTGTAGTTGCTGTGCGCGTATCGTTTGTAATACTTGTTCGATTGTTGTACCAGCGATGATATGCTTTGCGCCAAGCTGTAAGCCGTATTGTTGTGCGACTGTTTGTAGCTGTGGCTGATTGGCTAAACTGTGTAATGTATGACGTAAAACCATGAAAAAATCCCTCCAAAACGTTAATGTATATAGACGGTGAATGTATTTTAGTGTTTTGTTCATTGGCTCTTCACATCGAGGCAGGCTTTCCGCGGGCGTGGCTCAAGCCTCTAGTCTCGCGCTCACGCTTTTCCCGCTGGAGTCCGCCTCTTGTTTCGAGCCTCGTTCGCATTCTAATTTTCGATCACCCTATATGTAGTTGCATGCGTTCGTTAAATAATGTGTGGTAGCTTGTGTAGCCGATGATAACACTTGAAACAGCGGCACTTGTGAGCAGTGCAAAGACGATGAGCAGCTGAAATTGTACGGCTTGCATCGGGTCTGCGCCACCGATAATTTGCCCGCTCATCATACCAGGTAGCTGCACGAGTCCGATTGTTTTTTGACTTTCAATCGTCGGAATCATACTTGCTTTAATCGCGGCGAGTAATTGCTCATGAATGGCTTGCTTTGGCGTGCCACCGAGCGATAAAATCAACTCGATTTGTGCCTCACGCGCATCAATTTCTGCTTTGAAGCGGTTCAAAAATAAAATGGCAATGATCATCGCATTACCAATCATCATGCCGCTTATTGGAATGATGTATTGCGCTGTAGCAGGCACGATATGAAAGCCGAGCAGCACGCCTTGTGTAATCACTTCAACGGTGACGAGTGCGAGCGCGATTTTCCACGTAATGCCGCGAATCCATTGCCCTTTTTTTCGTGCGTTTAGCGTTGCCACGACAATCATCAGTGTAATCATCAGCACGATGAAAATGCTGCTTTTCGCTTCAAAGACGAGCGCTAAAATATAGCCGACTGCCAGCAGTTGAATCGTCGAGCGCACAGTGGCGACGAAAATATCCTTTTCTAAGCCAAGTCGTAAAGCTTTTGACAATAGAAACGGAATGAATACAAATAACAGTGTCAGTGAGAGTGCGGTATACGTCATGACACATCACCTCGCACAAACGCTTGAACGACAGGGTTTTGTGACTGTTGTAGCAGCGTAGAAGGACCGTCTTCGATTAATGAGCCGTCTTTCATTACCCACGTATTATGCCCAATTGCCAATGCTTGCTGTAAATTATGTGTAATCCAAATAATCGTCGTGTTGTATTGGTCATTAATGCGCTGAATAAGCGTCTCGATTTCTCGGCAAGCAGTACGGTCGAGTGCAGACGTAATTTCATCGAGCAGCAAAATAGGGGAGCGATTGACGAGCGTGCGTGCAATCGATACCCGCTGACGTTGCCCACCAGATAAATCGGCAGCTTGTTGGTGCAACAGCTCATGTGACAAATGCACATCATCTAAAAAACGATGCGCCTCGTCGATTGTGAGTGTGCGACCTTGCAGTTTTCTTGGTAAGCATAAATTGTCATACACCGTGCCATCAATCATCGGTGCTGCTTGCAAGGCGATTCCGACATGTGTGCGCAGCGTCGTCGGTGGAATGGACGTCAATGGCTGCCCATCAATAAGAATCTCACCAGCTGTGGCACTAAGTAAGCCGTTACAAAGCTTGAGCAGCGTCGTTTTGCCTGCACCAGAAGGACCGACGAGTGTTGTAATACGATTTTGTGCAATCGTGCCGGTAATGTCGCGCAGCAATTGTCGCTCGTTCACCTCGTAATATACGTGCTGAAACGTAATAGCAGAAATAGCAATCATCCCTTTTCGCAAAATATGTACAGTTAAAATGATACACGTCTTTTTCGCTCTGTACAAATATACAAAAACAGCCGAGCGCGATTGTGAGCGCTCGGCTATTTCTATACTTTTCGTAAATGTGAATTACTTGCGTTTTGCTGATTGCCAAGTGTCGTTAAACGCTCGGCAAACGAACCGCTACGCTGCACGCCTTTGAATGAATCTTGGAACTCGTATGCATTGGCACCGTGTTCGATCGTATCAAGACCAGCGATTTCTTCTGCTTGTGGTACACGTAAAGGAATGAATAATTTAATGACTGATAAGCTAATGAATACTGTAATGCTCGTCCATGCGATTACGGCAACAATCCCGATTGCTTGAATGCCGAGTAACGATGCACTACCGCTGTAAAATAAGCCGTTCGCTGTGTCGAGTAAGCCAACTGCCATCGTTCCCCAAATCCCGCAGAAGCCGTGAACGGTTACTGCACCAACTGGGTCATCTACACGTAATTTTGAATCGATGAAGCGTACACCTTCTACTAAAATCGGAGCAGCAATTGCACCAGCAACTAACGCGCCAATCATGCTTAAGTTCGCAGCACCCGCTGTGATCGATACTAAGCCAGCAAGCGCACCGTTTAGCGTTAACGAGCCGTCCATGTAGCCATAGCGGAATTTCGTGTACATCGCTGTAACGAACACACCGGCAGAAGCGGCTAAAAATGTATTCGCAATAACGCCTGGTACAGAAGCAGGATCAGCAGCGAGCGTTGAAGCACCGTTGAAGCCGAACCAACCTAACCAAAGAATGAACACCCCTAGTGCGCCGAGTGGAATTGAGTGACCTGGAATAACGTTGACGCGTTTACCTGTATATTTGCCAATACGCGGGCCAATCATCGCAGCTGCGACGAACGCGGCAACCGCACCCGTTAAATGCACAACTGTTGAGCCTGCAAAGTCGATGAAGCCAAGAGACGTTAACCAGCCATCACCTTGCCATACCCAGTGACCAACGACCGGATAAATGAATAGCGTCATGACGATGACAATGGCAATGTAAGCGAAAATATTCGTACGCTCTGCAACCGCACCTGAAATAATTGTTGCACACGTTGCGACGAACATTGCTTGGAATACGAAAAATGCAATGTCTTCAACTCCTTGTAATGCAAACCCCGAAAACCCGACCATGCCATTCACTGATTTGCCGAACATAATGGCATAACCTGCGAAGAAGTACACAATCCCGCCGAGTGAAATCGTGATGAAGTTTTTCATTAAAATGTTCACGGCGTTTTTCGAGCGGGTAAACCCAGCCTCAACCATCGCAAACCCTGTATGCATAAAAAATACTAAAAATGCGCCAAGCATAACCCAAACTAAGTTAATGGATAATTCCAAAGCTTCTACTGTCATTGTAATTCCCCCTTGTTCCTGTTTATCGTGTTAGCATTTATTACATTACTCGACCGCGACTGTGCCGACTTCCTTTGTACGAATACGAATCGCCTGCTCGATTGGATAAATGAAAATTTTGCCGTCACCTACATCACCTGTGGACGCATCACGTAGCAGCACGTCAATAATCGGCTGCACCTGCGCGTTTTCGACAACCATTTCGAGCTTCAGCTTCGATAAAAAATCCATTTCATACGTGTTGCCACGGAAAATACCTGTACGACCTCGTTGACGACCACAGCCTGCAATTTCAGTTACACTTAAGCCGCCAATGCCAGCAATTGCTAACCCTTCACGTACTTTTGCGAACACCTCTGGACGAATAATTGCTTCAATCTTTTTCATAACGCTCACTCCTTTAAATGTGTGTTAATATAATTAACATAATAAACTGAAAAATTCGAAAAAACAATAGTTTGGTGAAAATTTATGTAAGAAAAACTAACATTAAATGCTGTGATTGCTTGTGAAGCCTTGTCAAATCAACGTTTCTTATTTGTGAGGAAATATGACATTGTTTGAGTGGGAAAGGTGTTTGCTCTTGATAACAACGTGGAAGTGTGACTCTATGAAAAGCATAAAAGCTTGTTGACCTCCTACCTCTCCACTCGGAATAACATGACAGAAAAATAACAAACTAGTGTATAATATGACGTATTACGAAGTGGAAGAAGGATGATCCTTATGAAAACAGTGAAATTTGCAGACGATAGCTTAACGTTACACACTGATTTATATCAAATTAACATGGCAGAGTCTTATTGGGCAGATGGTATTCATAATCGAAAAGCTGTATTCGAATTATATTTTCGCAAGCTGCCATTTGGGAATGGCTATGCTGTATTTGCAGGGTTAGAACGAATGCTAGATTATTTACGAGACTTCAAATTTAGCGAGTCGGACATGGCGTATTTACGCGAGCTTGGCTATGAGGAAGATTTTTTAAGCTACTTACAAACGGTGCGCTTTACGGGGACGGTGCATTCAATGGTAGAAGGTGAGCTTGTATTTGCGAACGAGCCGATCGTACGTGTCGAAGCGCCATTAGTCGAAGCGCAGTTAATCGAAACAGCGATTTTAAACATCGTGAACTTCCAAACATTAATTGCAACGAAGGCGAGCCGCATCAAGCAAGTAGCACAGCACGAAGTTTGCATGGAGTTTGGCACACGTCGCGCACAGGAAATGGACGCAGCGATTTGGGGAGCGCGCGCAGCAGTAATCGGTGGCTTTGATTCAACGAGCAACGTCCGCGCAGGGAAAATGTTTAACATTCCTGTTGCCGGCACGCACGCACATGCACTCGTACAGGCGTACAAAAGCGATTACGATGCGTTTCATTCGTATGCGAAACGCCACCGAGACTGCGTATTTTTAGTCGATACATACAACACATTAAAGTCAGGCGTACCAACGGCAATTAAAGTCGCAAAAGAGCTTGGCGACAACATTAACTTCATCGGCATTCGTTTAGATAGCGGCGACATCGCGTTTTTATCGAAGGAAGCACGCAAAATGCTAGACGAGGCAGGCTTCACGAACGCCAAAATTATCGTCTCAAACGACTTAGACGAATATACGATTTTAAACTTAAAAGCACAGGGCGCACGCGTTGATATGTGGGGCATTGGCACGAAGCTCATTACGGCATACGACCAGCCAGCACTCGGCGCAGTATACAAAATGGTATCAATCGAAAATGGTAACGGCGACATGGAGGATACGATTAAAATTTCAGGCAATGCTGAAAAGGTATCAACACCAGGGCTCAAAAACGTCTACCGTATTATCGATCACGTTACGGGCAAATCAGAGGGCGACTACATTACGATGGCAGACGAAAATCCACAAGCAGAGGCGAGCTTAAAAATGTTCCATCCTGTGCATACGTTCATCTCAAAGCAAGTCGAAAACTTCGAGGCAAGAAATTTACATGTGAAGGTGATTGACTGCGGCAAGTTCGTGTACGACAACCCACCGTTACTTGATATGCAAAAATATGCACGCGACAATTTATCGTTATTATGGGATGAGTACAAGCGCTCGTTAAACCCTGAAGAATACCCAGTCGATTTAAGCCAAAAATGCTGGGACAACAAAATGCGTAATATCGAAGAAGCGCGCGCAAAAGTGGAGCGCTTAGAACAATAAAAGGGGGCAGCTTTATGCAACGACAAATTATTGAAGCATTACGAGTAAAGCCGACAATTGATGTTCAACAAGAAATTCGCACGACGATTGATTTTTTAAAGGAATACGCCAAAAAGCATCCGTTCGTAAAAGGGTTTGTGCTTGGCATTTCAGGTGGGCAAGACTCAACGCTAACAGGAAAGCTCGCGCAACTAGCAGTCGATGAGCTAAACGACGAAGCAGGCGAGCAGGTATATAGCTTCTTTGCGGTGCGTTTGCCGTACGGGACGCAGTTTGACGAGCAAGATTGCCAAGACGCGCTCGACTTCATTCAGCCGACGAAAATTTACACGGTGAACATTAAAGAAGCAGTCGATGCATCTGTGAAAAATTTAATGGAAGCGGGCATTACGTTAAGCGACTTTGCAAAAGGCAACGAAAAAGCACGCGAGCGAATGAAAGTACAATATTCGATTGCGGCGATGCATAGTGCAGTTGTACTCGGTACCGATCATGCAGCAGAAGCGATTACCGGCTTTTACACGAAATACGGTGACGGCGGCGCAGACTTAATGCCTATTTTTCGTTTAAATAAGCGCCAAGGAAAACAAATTTTAGCGGCGCTCGACTGCCCACCGCATCTTTACTTAAAAGTGCCGACTGCGGATTTAGAAGAAGACCGCCCAGCATTGCCAGACGAAGTAGCGCTCGGCGTAACGTACGACGACATCGACGACTATTTAGAAGGCAAAGAAGTGTCACGAGCAGCACGCGAAGCAATCGAACGTCATTACGCGCGCTCGGAGCATAAACGCCATATGCCGATTACGGTGTTCGACGATTTTTGGAAGTAAAGTTGCACAATATTGGAAAGAATACAACGCGACGTCAAACGAATGACATAGCTGACAACTGAATGAATTAGTTAATAAGTAGCGCTAATATAAAAAATATTAGTGCTACTTATTTATTTTTTGCTTAATGAGTCGATGATACTAGTATAAAAAGACCTATAAAAGTATTAAACACTACCGATATAGTGAATATAGTGTGAAAAACGCGTGTTAATTAGCTATATTATAGTTTGAATTCTTGAATACAGCATGAGGAAGGCATCGTTCTGACGTGTAGGCGGCGACTTCTGCGGGAATAGCACGAGCCGAAAATCCATTTTTGGCGGCTTGTCCGTCAAAAATTAGTTGAGGCCGTGCCCGCGAAAAGCGTCCGCCGAAACAAAAGAACGGTTATAGTATTAAGTTCAATATATATAGTTGCAATGAAAGCACGTTTAAATAAACATACGACGAATTAACACGAAAGGAGGGACGGCGATGCGCACGTCATCAGTTGGGCCAGCACGAGACACGACATTCCGAGGACAATCAAAAAGAGCAGTAGTCGCTTCAGAAGGTACGTTTCAACAGAGCAGTAGCATGTTGCAGCAGCAGCCTCAAAAGAAAAAGCAAACGACAAAGAAAAAAAAGGCGGAACAGCCACGCGCGGCGAAAAAACAAAAAGTATTACCAAACATTCATACGGATCCAAATGCAGCACTTTTACAGGCACAGCTTCATGCAGCATCCTCAAAACTATTGATGATGAGCAAGCATCGACGCGCCATTCACGAGTATGAAACGTCGATTTAGTCGTCCGTTCACGAAACGAATATGGATTTTTGCGTCGCATATGTTGTGCGGCGCTATTTGTATTGGTTGTATTCGCTAGTCGTTTTCGCTATTCTTAAGAATAATGATGTGGAAGTAGGAGGACTTTATTTTAAAATGAATGATCAAATTGCAAAAATTTTAACAAATATAGCTGAAGTGATGATTGGAAAGCGTGAAGTTGCAACGTTAAGCCTCGTTGCACTGCTTGCGGAAGGTCACATTTTATTAGAGGACGTGCCAGGTGTCGGTAAAACGATGATGGTACGCACGTTGGCAAAGTCAATCGGCACAAGCTTTAATCGTATACAATTTACACCAGATTTATTGCCGTCAGATGTTGTCGGCGTATCGATTTACAACCCGAAGACGCTCGAATTTGAGTTTCGACAAGGCCCAATCGTTGGGCATATTGTGTTAGCGGATGAAATTAACCGTACGTCACCAAAAACGCAATCGGCACTGCTGGAGGCGATGGAGGAAGGCACGGTAACAGTCGACGGAGAAACGGTACACATTCCGAAGCCATTTTTCGTCATGGCGACACAAAACCCTATTGAATATGAAGGAACGTATTCATTACCAGAAGCACAGCTAGACCGCTTCTTATTTAAAATTCAAATGGGTTACCCGACGTTTGACGAGGAAGTTGAGGTGCTGCGCCGCGCTGCCCACCGAGAGCCGCTAAAAACACTGCAATCGGTTATGACAATTGAGGAGCTGCGCACGTTACAGCAACAAGTGAAGACAGTACACATTGAAGATTCAGTCAAAGCATACATCGTTGACATCGTGCGTCAAACGCGCTCGGATCAGCATGTGTATTTAGGGGCAAGTCCACGTGCATCAATCGCGCTAATGCGTGCAGCACAGAGCTATGCATTTATGCAAGGGCGCCATTACGTATTGCCAGATGATGTGCAATATTTAGCAAAGTTTGTGTTAAGCCACCGATTAATTTTGAAGCAAGAGGCACGCTATGAGCAAATCGAGGCAGAGGAAATTGTTCAGCGTGTCGTAACGCGTGTGGCTGTGCCGACACAGAAAGCAATGAATTATGAATAGCGTATGGCAAACAGTAAAACACGTGAAACAATTCGTCATCGTGCTGCTTTTTTATGCGGTGGCGTTTTGCTTTGCGATGTTTCAAGGAGGATTTACGAGCTGGTTTATTTTCTTCACCATTACGCCGTTCGTGGTATATGCGGTCGTGTTCCAATTTGTGCCGCTATCATTTCACAGCGTAACGCGTGACGTCACACCAGCGACATTGACAGCGGGCGACGCAGTGAAGGTGACATTAACGGTCAAACGCTCCAACCGCTTTCCGCTATGCTTCATTACATTGCAAGATGACATGACAAATACGTATACCGTGAAGCGCCGACAGCTACAGTTTGCCGGTTTTCGCAAAACGTTTACGTGGGAGCTGACACATCGAGAGCTGTCGCGTGGGGAGTATACGTTTCAAACACTTCATATTAAGTGCTATGACTTTTTCAAATGGGGTGCGCGTTCGTTTAACGTGACTGCACCGCAAAGCTTTTACGTGCAGCCGCGTGTACAAAGCGTTCGCCATGCTGCTGTTGAAACGCAGCTAGAGCACGGCGCAACGAACAGTCGCTACGCCGCGGTGAAAGATACATCGCTCGTAACCGGTGTGCGTAACTATCAGCCAGGAGATCGCATGTCGTGGATTCACTGGAAATCATTTGCGAAAACGGAGCAGCTGCGCACGAAAGATTTTGAAGATACGCAATCACAGCGCATTATGCTTATGCTTGATTTAAAGGAAGGGCGAGAGTTCGAAGCGGCTGTATCGCTTGCGGCATCGTTACTAAAAACGTTTATAAAACAACAAAGTCAAACGGTGTTTATGACGCTAGGGAAAGAATGCCAAGTGTTCCCGTCGCTTCAAAACGCAGCGCAAATGAACGAGGTAATGCAGCACTTAGCCGTTGTACAGCTGACAAGTGACGGGCAACAGCAATTGCTGCCGTCGATCATTCAGCAAGACGGCGCATGTTTATACGTCAGTGCCGCGTTTACTGAGGAACAGCTATATGCGTTGCAGCAATTGCGCAAGCCGGTCGTGTGCATTATCGTTAGCGAAATGCAAAAACCACGCGCACAAATACAAAACGTGCATGTTATGTATGTGCCACCGACAGCGTTTAACGACGTATTAAAGGAGGTGGCGAAGCGATGAAAGCACCGATTTCAAAGGTGGAGCTAGCGGTGTATTATACGCTAATCTTCCTTATATTATACGAATGGCTCGTGCCGGTCATGGAGCTAACGAATACCGGCTACATTCACTACTTTATGTTATTTATCGTGCTATCGATTATTTGTGTATTGCTGAAGCTGCGTTCGTGGTTTAGTGCCGTCATTAAAGTCGTGTACATATTATGGTTTATTACATTGACACATGGTGGCATGCATTTAGTGCAGTTAGACGGCATGCGCTTTTTACTGTCAGAGGTGACGTATAACGCGCAGCAATTGTTAGCAGGCGACTTTTCATATATTACGAATTCCATACGCACCATTTTATTTTTCGTTTTATTATGGATGCTTATGTATTTAATTCATTACTGGATGACCGTACGCTATTCGCTATTTTATTTTTTAGTCATGACGATTTTCTTTATCGCCGCGCTTGATACGTTTAGTACGTACGATGGCAAGTTTGCGATTATAAAAGTGTTGCTTTACGGGCTCGTGTTAACAGGCATGCTCGTCTTAAAGCAAATTATTACAGCACACGACATTCGTCTTTCGTGGAAGCAGGCGGTGTTATATACGTTGCCACTCGTTGTCGTTGTTGCAGCGGCGGGCTACGGTGCGTACAGCTTGCCGAAGTCACCACCGAAATGGCCCGACCCTGTACCGTTTGTGACAGGTGTTATTACAGGGGAAAAAACGGTGTCACAAGTTGGCTACGATACGAACGATGCCGAGCTAGGCGGTTCGTTTGAGTCTGATGATACGCTCGTCTTCACCGCACAGACGAATGAAAAACGTTATTGGCGCATTGATTCGCGCGATACGTACACGTCAAAAGGCTGGGAGCAATCGTACGACGAGCCGACGAAGGAATACATTACACCGAACACATTAATTGGCACGATGCGTGATGAGGACCAAGTTGATTACGTTACGATTACGATGGACAAGGACGATTCATACGTTTTATCACCATACGGAACGCTGCGCTATGATTACGAAGACGGCTATATGATTGAAGAAAGTGTAGAATCGGGCTACCGCGAATCGGTAAACGTCACGAGCTGGACAGAGGAAATGATGCCAAGCTACAGCATCGAAGTCGATGAACCGACGTACAGCTTGGAGGAGCTACGTAACACCGACATGTCACGTTATGCACAGCTCGGTGAAGAGTTTGAGCGTTATTTACAGCTACCGGAAACGTTGCCACAGCGCGTGCGAGATTTAGCGGTAAGCGTAACTGAAAAAGCGCCGAATGCGTACGATAAAGCGCGTGCGATTGAAACGTACTTCCAATCGAGCGGCTTTACGTACACAACAAAAGGTGTTGCCGTACCAGATGATGATGAAGATTACGTCGATCAATTTTTATTTGAAACGAAATACGGCTACTGCGATAACTTTTCAACAGCGATGGTTGTGATGCTGCGTGCGCTCGACATTCCAGCACGCTGGGTGAAAGGGTTCGTCACAGGCGATGCGATTGACTCGACGACGTATGAAATTACGAACAACGAAGCGCACTCATGGGTAGAAGTGTACTTAGTCGGCATTGGTTGGGTGCCGTTTGAGCCGACAATAGGCTTCACAGGCTCGCTCGACATTTCGTATGACGTACAGGAGCAGGAAGTAGAAGCGGCTGAGCAAAAGCCTGAGGAAGCACCTCAAACGCCGGAGCAGCTCTCTGAAGAAGAACAAGATGCTGCATTAGCACCGACATCTACATTTTCATTTGCGGAAGTGTGGGACGTGTTAAAATGGCTGTTCGGTGGCATTGCCTTTCTGTTGCTTGTTGTATCCTTCATCATGTACAAGCGACGACGCCAATGGTTGCCGAGCTATTACATTAAGCAATCGAAAAATGAGCCGCAAAACTGGACGACGTTTGAAAAAAATTATAAAAATTTATTGCGTCAATTACATGCAGTTGGCTACGTGCGAGGCAGCAATGAAACACTCAGCGCCTACGCGAAAAAAATAGATGAAGCGCTTCAATGTACAGAAATGACCACATTAACAACTATTTATGAGTGTTATTTATATGGAAATTCGACACAAGACGTCGATTTTGCGTATTTACAAGAATGTTGGGAATATTTAATCAATCGAACTTCAGGTTGATTTTATGCACGACAAGGAGTAAAATTTAAAAAAATCAAAATAGCATGTGCCTTCATATATGCCCGATAATACGGTTCGGGCGTTTCTACTAAGTTACCTTAAACAACTTATCTATGATGGCAGGTAACGCGGGCATTATTGCACGCATATCTGTTTATATAAATTGTGAGGAGGACGCGTAGAAAAGCTGAGTAAAAATCGTTTTTCTATGCGTTCTTTTTGCTTTTTTGAGGTACTCTATCTGTATTTTCGATGTGCACATGAACGAAAATGAGCAACATAAAAACTTTACTTGGAGGTTTACTAGTTTGAAACAAGATAATATTTTAGTATTAGATTTAGGCAGCAGCGAAAACACAACGATCGCACGTTGGGTTCGTGATTTAGGTGTATACAGTGAAATTCATCCACATGATATTACAGCTCAACAAATCCAAGACTTACAAACAGTACGAGGCATCATCATTAACGGTGGTAAAAACAACATCATCGACGGCGAAGCAATCGACGTATTAGAAGAAATCTACAGCTTAGGCTTACCAGTATTAAGCGTAGAGCACCCTTCAACACAAGCGACAAAATCATTAGACGCTTGGGGTAACGAAGAAGAATCAAAAGCAGTATTAAAAGAGTTCGTATTCGATACATGTAAAGCAGAAGCAAACTGGAACATGAAAAACTTCGTGGAAGACCAAGTTGCATTATTACGCAAACAAATCGGCGACAAAAAAGTACTTCTTGCATTATCAGGTGGTGTTGACTCATCAGTTGTCGCAGCGCTTTTAATTAAAGCAATCGGCAAGCAATTAGTATGTGTGCACGTAAACCACGGTTTAATGCGCAAAAACGAGTCTGAGGGCGTTATTGAAATGTTCGAAAAAGACTTAGAAGAAAACTTAGTTTACGTAGACGCATCAGAGCGCTTCTTAGGTAAATTAAAGGGCGTATCAGAGCCAGAACAAAAACGCAAAATTATCGGTAACGAATTTATCCGCGTATTTGAAGAAGAAGCACGCAAGTTAGACGGTATTGATTTCTTAGCACAAGGAACAATTTACCCTGACATCGTGGAATCAGGTACAAAAACTCATAAAGTCGTAAAATCACACCATAACGTAGGTGGTTTACCAGACGACCTTCAATTTGAATTAGTGGAGCCTTTATTCCAACTATTCAAAGACGAAGTGCGTGCATGTGGCGTAGAGCTAGGTCTTCCACATGACATGGTTTACCGTCAACCATTCCCAGGCCCAGGCTTAGGCGTACGTTGCTTAGGTGAAATCGAAATCGACCGCTTAGAAGCAGTTCGTGAATCAGACGCTATTTTACGTGAAGAGTTTGCAGCAGCAGGCTTAGATCAAAAAGTATGGCAGTACTTCACAGTTGTACCAAACTTCAAATCAGTAGGAGTACGCAACAACGAGCGTACGTATGAATACCCTGTAATCCTTCGCGCCGTTAACACAATCGACGCAATGACAGCAACAATCGAGCCAATCGACTGGCCGATTTTACTGAAAATTACAGACCGTATCATTAACGAAGTAAAGCATGTTAACCGCGTGTGCTACGACCTGTCTCCAAAACCAGGCGGCACAATCGAGTGGGAATAACCCTTACTTCATACTAAATTCGTAACCAACTAGCATAACAGGAGGGTGGATTTAGTATGCAATATGCAGCTACATCCACCCTCTCTTTTTATCCAAAAGGGTGTGTCTTATCAGTAGAAAGACACATCTTTTTTGTGATTTTAAAAACAAAACTTACATGTAGATGTGAGGTTTATCATTTCATCAAATGTGTTAATTAGCAAATAAGGAAGCTGCGCGCGTATTGCGACTCGCTTTCCTGGGGCTCGGCTCAAGCCTCCGCACCGCTCCTGCGTCGCGCTTTACGGGGTCTTGAGTCACGAGCTGTTCCCCAAGGAGTCTCGTCGCACGCGCTCCGCTATACACGTTCCAAAATGTCATGTTTAAACATAGCTATAACTTGATAGCGAAAAGTTACAAAAACTAAAAATCATTAGAAGAGGTGTAACATGTCAACATTATTAAAAGAACAACAAAAAGTAGTCGTCCTTGATTTCGGTAGCCAGTTTAACCAATTAATCACACGTCGTATTCGTGAGTTTGGCGTGTTTTCAGAGCTTCACCCACATACAATTACAGCAGAAGAAATTAAAGAGATGAACGCAGTCGGCATCGTGTTCTCAGGCGGTCCGAACTCGGTATATGACGACAATGCATTCAAAGTAGACGAAGCCATTTTTGATTTAGGTTTACCGATTTTAGGTATTTGCTACGGCATGCAGCTAATGGCGCATACGCAAGGCGGTAAAGTCGAATCAGCAGCGACACGCGAATACGGTAAAGCTGAATTAACAGTTGCTACACAAAACAAACTGTTCGGCGACTTACCGACAGAGCAAATCGTATGGATGAGCCATGGCGACCACGTAACAGAAGTTCCTGCAGGCTTTGAAGTGATCGCAACGAGCCCAGCATGTCACATCGCAGCAATGGCAAACGCCGAGCGCGGACTTTACGCTGTGCAATTCCACCCAGAAGTACGTCACTCGGTTTACGGCACAGACTTACTGCGCAACTTCGTGTTCGACGTATGTGGAGCAAAAGGTGACTGGTCAATGGCGAACTTCATCGAGATTGAAATCGCAAAAATTCGTGCACAAGTAGGCGACAAAAAGGTGCTATGTGCGCTTTCAGGCGGTGTCGATTCGTCAGTTGTAGCGGTACTGATCCACAAAGCAATCGGCGACCAATTAACGTGCATGTTTGTTGACCACAACTTAAACCGTAAAGGCGAAGTTGAGCAGGTGATGAAAACATTTACAGAAGACTTCGACATGAACTTAATTAAAATCGATGCGCGCGAACGTTTCATGAGCAAGCTACAAGGCGTATCAGACCCAGAGCAAAAACGTAAAATTATCGGCAACGAATTCATTTACGTATTTGACGAAGAAGCGGCGAAGTTAACGGATATGGACTTCCTTGCACAAGGTACACTGTACACAGACATTATCGAATCAGGTACAGCGACAGCGCAAACGATCAAATCACACCATAACGTAGGCGGCTTACCAGAAGATATGAAGTTCGAGCTAATCGAGCCACTAAACACACTGTTTAAAGACGAAGTACGCGCACTTGGCTTAGAGCTAGGTTTACCAGAAGCGGTCGTATGGCGTCAACCGTTCCCAGGACCAGGCTTAGGCATTCGCGTGCTTGGCGAAGTAACGGAAGAAAAGCTTGAAATCGTACGTAATGCAGACTACATTTTACGCGAAGAAATTAAAAATGCCGGCTTAGACCGCGACATTTGGCAATACTTCTGCGTACTACCAGACATTCGTTCAGTTGGCGTAATGGGCGATGGACGCACATACGACTACGCAATCGGCATCCGCGGCGTAACATCGATCGACGGCATGACATCTGACTGGGCGCGCATTCCGTACGACGTGCTAGAAAAAATTTCAGTGCGTATCGTCAATGAAGTACAAGGCGTTAACCGCGTGCTGTATGATATTACGAGCAAGCCACCAGCAACGATTGAGTGGGAGTAAACGCTCGCAAATTTCGAGGAGCCACTGCACCGCAGAAATTTTTTGCGGGTAGCAAAGCGAGCGTTTGCGACGAGCATGCGAAGCAGCGCAGGAGCACATGATTTAAACTTATAAAATAACAGTCGTGTTGATTGGCAGTTTAATTGGCATTTCGCGGCTTACGGGGTCTTGAGGCACGAGCTGTTCCCCAAGGAGTCTCACCGCACGCTCCATGCCACTATACTGCTGCATTCATGTCAGTTTTGCTGCTGGAAACAACAGATTCAGCTGTATAAAAGTGGCTAATCAACAGACCTGTTGTGATATTAAAGTATATTTATCACACGTGTTGATTAGTGAAATTCACGTATCACTTTCTTGATAAATGAATCGAGCTGAGGTCAGAATTTCTTCCACATACGTTTGCCATTGTTGATCGAGCGCTTGCCAAAGAAACAGACGTGTAAATCCTGCGAATG
>JAXJTE010000078.1:0-2579 GCA_036309765.1 Caryophanon sp.
TCCGACAGCAGATGACTAACTGATTTTTCAGAAGCTCCTTTTCGCTTAATATTGCAATTCAAACTCTAGCTGTGCCATCAACTCCGCCTGCTTAATAACCGTATCGACCGCTTCCTTTTGTACGTCAGGTGGATAACCGTACTTTTTCAGCAATCGTTTCACTGTGACGCGCATTTTCGCACGAGCTGATTCGCGGAGATTCCAATCGATTGACATGTTCGCTTTAATCGATTTCGTTAATTCGTGAGCGATGAGCTTTAACGTTTCGTCACCTAATACTTGCTCGGCCGTGTCGTGGGAAGCGAGCGCGTCGTAAAATTGCACAAGACCTGACGTTGTACCATGTTTATGTAAAGCGTTCATTTCTTTTGCGAGTTCGATTAGCTCCTCGATGACTTTAGATGTTTCGATAGCGCGTTTGTTATATTTGTTTAAGGCGTTTTCGAGCATTTCAGAAAACCTGCGTGCTTTAATTAAATTTGTACGCTGAATCGCCACTATTTTTCACTTACACGAAGTCGCTCTCCAATGTATGCGCACTGTTTATGTATAGCAACAACATTCCCCTATATACCTTCACTTATGTAATTTTTTAACTTTTTACTAGGTTTGTTATTTCAAAAAAATAATTTAATGCTATACTGCGATGGTATGATACTCACATTGTAAAGGAGCTTTCACATGCCATTTTTTGAAACAGAGCTTTTAGGCAAGCCCGGCGAAACGGGTGAAAAGAAGGTATGGGATGCGATTAAGCAGGCGTACCGCGAGCAAGATCAATTAGGAAAATGCGTAGGTTATTGGCGTTATCCACTGTTCACGAAAGTTGGACAACAGCGCAAAGAACCTGACATTTTAATTGCGGACCAAGACTACGGCGTCATCATTGTCGAGGTGAAATCGATTAAAATCGAGCAGCTTGTGGCAGTAAATGGGCATCTATGGGAATACCGAGACTTTTACGAGAAGTCAGGCAACCCGTATCAGCAAGCAGAAAATCAGCTGTATTCATTACTTAGCGTATTTGACCGTGAGCCACAGCTACGCCGAAACATTCCAGGCAAAGTGCTAATTGCGCTGCCATACATTAACGAAAAAGACTGGATTGAGCATGGCTTTGATCGTTTACCAGGTGTGCCGCCGATTATTTTCGGTGATAAATTAGGTCGCGGTTCAATGCTACAAACGATTGCACAAGCAGCCGATACGCAGCGTGGTGATGCAATCGACGCGGATCGCTGGCGCTTATTGCTATCAATTTTAAGTGGCTCACCTATTCATATTAAGGAAGTCTCGCTGTCATCTGCTGATGGCTCCACGAAATACGGCGTTATCCAAACATTAACATCAAAGCTATCTGAAATGGATATTCAACAAGAGGGCATCGGCAAAACGATTCCACCTGGCCCTCAGCGTATTCGTGGCATTGCTGGCTCAGGAAAATCGGTGCTGCTTTGTCAAAAGGCTGCGCATATGCACTTAAAGCATCCTGATTGGAACATCGCACTCGTATTTTTCTCAAGAAGCTTGTATGAAGAAGTGACAAATCAAGTCGATAAATGGCTGCGTCACTTTAGTAATGGCGACGTGTGCTACGACGACACAGTAAAGCAAAAGCTGAAAATTTTACATGCGTGGGGCGGGGCAAATCGACCTGGTTTCTACAGCTTAGCATGCAACATTCACGGCGTACGTCCACTTACAGTAAATGACATTCTCAATGAGCGCATTTTTGGCATGGGCAACTCAATTGGCTACATTTGTGGTCAGCTGCTACACGCCGTACCAAACATCAATCCATTCTTTGACGCCATTTTAGTCGATGAAGGACAGGACTTAATGGTAACGGACAACTATAAATACAAAGACAAACAGCCGTTTTATTGGCTTGCGTACAATATGCTAAAACCAGTCGATGAGGGCGACCGTGTCAACCGTCGATTAATTTGGGCATACGATGAAAGCCAAAGCTTAGACAACTTAACAATTCCAACATCACGCGAGCTATTTGGAGCGGACGAGGCATTTAAATTATTTGTTACCGGTAATCATAAAGGTGGCGCGAAAAAGAGTGAAGTCATGCATCGCTGCTACCGTACACCAGGACCAATTTTAACCGCTGCACACGCAATCGGCATGGGCTTATTACGTCCAGACGGCATGCTGCGCGGTATTACGAATAAAGAAGATTGGAAAAGCATCGGCTACGACGTCATTCGTGGAAGCTTCCGCCAAGGCGAAACGATTACACTACAGCGCCCTGAAAAAAATTCGCCAAACTTAGTGCCAACACTGTGGAAAGAACCTGTGCTGCATTTCAATAAATATGGCTCTCGTCAAGAAGAATTGCATGCATTAGCACAAGCAATTCAGTCAAACATAACAAAAGACGGCTTAACACCGCATGAGCACATTTTAGTCGTCGTACTCGGTGCCGGTCGCGATGCCGCTGCACTTCAAGGACAAGTTGCTAACGCATTGCAGGCACATCGCATCGACTACTACATCCCATCTATGCGTCAAAGCAATATTCTTACAGCTGCCGACTATCGTGAAAAAAATCCCGATAAGTTCAAGGA
>JAXJTE010000079.1:0-46929 GCA_036309765.1 Caryophanon sp.
AGTATGAACGTGTCCACAAACTCGGCAAGTGCCGAAGATGCGGGAATTCTTCACGCAACTTTTTAGAAGTCACCCCTTTAATTTTTGCCATCATATCCGCAGGGCTTAATGATGGTAGTGCGTTGAGAAACATATGCGTATGGTCTTTATCGCATTCAAGTGCGACAATTTCTATTTGCAATTCCTCACACACTTCATGTACTAACTCTTTAAAGCGATGTTCTACCTCTACTTGAAGAAAAATCTTTCTTCTGTATCGAGGGCAGAACACACAATGATAGTTCAATAATGATACCGTTGTGTTTGTTTTTCTATATTCGTTCATAAGTCAATTGTATCAGTTTTAAAGAAAAACTGCTACATATGATTAAGAAGAAGAACCTTCAAATACTTGAAGCACCACTAACCTTCGGTTGATCGTGGTACTCCGTATTTGACCTCACTATCATCCCACACCTAAAGGAGTGGGCTTTCTTGTTCGGAGAGTCTGTAATGGTTTAGATACATCAAACGTAAACGCTGACGTATCACAATACACAACAGCCGCATCAGAAAGCGGTGGCACAGTTGACTTTTTAATGAGCATCATTCCACAAAACTTTATCGGCTCGCTTGCAAACGGTGAGTTACTGCCGACGTTATTTTGTGCAATTCTATTCGGTGTTGCTGCAGCAGCGATCGGTGAAGAATCAAAGCCAGTCATTCGCTTCTTTGAGCAAGTGTCTGAAATTTTCTTCAAAATTGTCGGAATCGTCATGAAAATCTCACCAATCGGGGCATTCGGTGCGATGGCTTACACAATCGGTAAATTCGGTTTAAGCTCATTAACATCACTTGGTTTATTAATGCTTTCGGTATATGCAACGATGTTCTTTTTCGTCGTGCTTGTATTAGGCAGCATTGCGAAATACTACAAATTCAGCATTTTCAAATTCATCGCTTACATTAAGGATGAAATTTTCTTAGTAGTCGGTACATCATCATCAGAATCAGCACTACCAGCGATGATGCGTAAATTAGAAAACTACGGCTGCTCGAAGCAAGTTGTCGGCTTAGTTGTTCCGACTGGCTACTCGTTTAACTTAGACGGTACATCGATTTATTTATCAATGGCTGCGATCTTCATCGCACAAGCATACGGTATTGAGCTATCAATTTGGCAAATGATTACGTTACTCGGGGTGTTAATGATTACGTCTAAAGGTGCTGCCGGTGTAACAGGCTCAGGCTTCATTACATTAGCTGCGACACTTGCTGCCTTCCCAATGATTCCGGTTGAAGGGATTGCGCTATTAATCGGGGTTGACCGCTTCATGTCTGAGGCACGCGCTGTCACAAACTTAATCGGTAACGGCGTAGCAACCGTTGTTGTATCAAAAATGGAAAACGAATTTGATGAGCAACAAGAAACAATCGCATTACAAACAGCCAAAGCATAAAAAAAGGGCATTCGCGAAATTGCGAATGCCCTCTTTCATTATACACATGTAAATGGCTCTGTATGCACGCTTGATTCAATAAACTGCACGTCTAGCTTGTCGCATAGTACGCGCATTTTATTTGCGACGCCTGGAATCATGACTTTTTCAACATGATGCCCTGGGTCTACAATGTTCAAACCAATCGCCTCCGCGTCTTGTGCGGTATGGAAGTACATATCGCCCGTTACGAACACATCTGCACCTGCTCGCTTTGCTGCGTAAATGTATTTATTGCCGTCACCACCGACAACGGCGACTTTTGATACGACCGATTCGCCATCACCGACAATGCGCACAAACGGCACGTCAAGCTGCGTTTTCACATGCTCGGCGAACTGGCGCAGCGTCATCGGCTCAGCTAATCGACCAACACGACCTAAGCCCATTTCATTGACGTCAATGTCCATCGTATACACATCATACGCTGGCTCCTCGTACGAATGTGCATTTAACATCGCCTTTAATACGCGATTTTTCATCGATTGCGGGAATACGACTTCAATGCGTGCCTCGTCCTCAACATGTAGCGCACCGACTTGCCCTTTCGTCGGGTTCGCTCCTTGCTGTGGCATGAAGCGTCCTTCCCCGTATGAAGTGAAACTGCATCCCTTGTAGTCACCAATCGTGCCCGCACCTGCGTTCATCAGCGCTGTGCGAAGTGCTTCGGCATTGCTCGATTGCTCAAACACAACGAGCTTCGTTAGTTTTTCACTATACGTTTGCTCTAAAATCGTGCAGTTTTGTAGCTGCAAGGCATCTGCTAACAAGTCGTTCACACCACCTGTTGCAACGTCTAAATTCGTATGTGCGGCATACACCGCGATGTCGTTTTTAATGAGCTTCTCATACAGCGCACCTGCGGGGTTATCTGTACGAATGTTTGCAAGCTTTCTAAAAATCGGTGGGTGATGCGCAATAATGAGTTCGCACCCTTTCGCAATTGCTTCGTTCACAATAGCATCGTTCACATCAAGCGTCACAAGCACATTTGATACCGGCTTGTTGAGCGTACCAATCGCTAAGCCAATCGGGTCGTTTTCCATGCACGCGAGCTTTTTCGGCGACCATGTTTCAAATAAACGAATAATTTCTTGTCCATTGACTGCCATTAACGTAACAGCTCCTCTGCCCATGTCATATACGTCGTTAACTCTTGTTTTTTCTGTACGTTTTCGTCTGTTGCTTCCGCATTTTCAATTGCCGCATAGACGCGCTGCCAGTTATCATACTCACGCTGCCATTTTTTCACGAACACGTCTGATTTACGCATCGGTAAAAACTTGCCGAACAAAATTTCTTGCTCTGTTAACGTCATCGGTCCACGCTGTAACACAAGCACTTCGTAAACTTTGCCGTCCTCTTCTAAAATGACCTCGTCTGTTAATGCCCAAGCGTTACGCAGCGCCCATTCACGAATAACTTTTGCGTGAATGTTCGGCTGCAAAATTAAGCGCGTCACCGTTTGTAAGCTGTCTGGATGCTTTTCTAAAATAGAGACGATTAATGGGCCGCCCATGCCTGCGATCGTCACTGTATCGACGTAATCACCTGGCTGTACTGCCGCTAATCCGTCTGCTAGGCGCACGGTAATTTTATCGGCTAACCCTTCTGTGCGCACTTGACGCTCTGCTGATTCATATGGTCCTTTTACTACTTCTCCTGCGATAGCACGTGATGCAACCCCTTGATGTACTAAATAGCACGGCAAGTATGCATGGTCACTCCCGATATCTGCAACAACGGCTCCTGATGGCACAAATGATGCGACTGTTTCTAAACGCTGTGATAATTTTTGTGCGTTCACAAAATCCCTACTCTCTTCAATCAAATTAGCTTCAGTATACCGCAAGAATGGCATGACGAAAAGGATTGTGCCGCAATTTGCGACACAATCCTCCCTTTGTTATTTTAACGATACGATGTATTCCACGAGTGCATCGACTTGTGCCGGGTCCGTTACTAAACCACCTGGCATCATTCCTTGCCCGTTCGCGATAACGTCACGGATATGCGACTCCTCTAAGCCGATTAAGCTCGGCCCACCGCCACCAGTTAAATCACCGCCGTGACAGCCGATGCAGTTAGCTTGTGCAACCGCTTCTCCGTCAGCTGCCTCGACTTCCACTTCTTCCTCCGACTGCGCGATTTCCTCTTGATTGCCAATACCTTCTAAAGATAAGAAAAAAATTACCCCAATACCAAGTGCCATAATTAAAATGTACGGAATGATTGGATTGTTTTTCACACGTTCCCCTCCTACTCTTTTTGTGTACGACATTGAACAATTTAATTGTACTTGATTCATGCACAAACGAAAAGCTTTATACCTAAATTCTCTCTTTAAAACACGATTTTACTAAAAATAAAAATCACCTGAAGCAGCTCGGCCTCAAGTGATTTACTTACATTGTCATAAAGAAATTACCGATGACTAACAATAATCCAATCGCTCCTGGTATTGTAAAGTACAGCGCCTTTAAAAAAATACCACTGCCGAACCATAAGCCACAATTCGCAATTAATAACGTATACAGTACCGCATTGCTCGTTGGATAAAACGTTTGGCTCACATGAATGGAGAGCATAAAAATGAGCAACGCCGCAAATACTTGTAGCAGCGGTGCTAACGCATTGTTATCTTTCAATAGCTTTATCGTACCAATCATTAGTGCAAGCGCAAAGATTGCTACGAGCGTCGGCATGAGCCATGATACGGACGTAAATGTAAATAAGCCGTAAATGAGCGCACCAATCACGACTGCTAGCAACACAATAAGCGCAATCGATTTCCCTTGCTTCTTTTTTAGTACCGATGCTTTTGCCTGTTTTCTTTCTGTCTCTTCCTCATGATTACCCTCTGTGTACAGCGTCATTAAAAAGTCGCAATAATGACCTGGCAACAGCTTGTTTTGCTTCCAAAATGTAATTTCATTTAAAATGATTTTTTTTCGCTGATCTCCCATAACGTAACCCCACTATGCATGTCTATTATTATCGCGTTTAATAAAAAGACAATATTAAACAAAAACTTATGTATTATATCGACACGTTCTGCTCTTGTTGCATAAAAAAAGGCATAAAGTTCTATGTTTGAACTTTATGCCTCGTCATTGCTATTCTAAGAAATCTTTTAAACGTTTTGAGCGAGATGGGTGACGTAGCTTGCGTAACGCTTTTGCTTCGATTTGACGAATACGCTCGCGAGTAACGCCGAACACTTTCCCAACTTCCTCTAACGTACGTGTACGACCGTCATCTAAGCCGAAACGTAGACGCAATACGTTTTCTTCACGATCTGTTAACGTATCGAGCACATCTTCAAGTTGCTCTTTTAATAGCTCATATGCCGCGTGGTCTGATGGCGATTGTGCCTCAGAGTCTTCAATGAAGTCTCCTAAGTGTGAATCGTCCTCTTCCCCGATTGGTGTTTCAAGTGATACCGGCTCTTGTGCAATTTTTAAAATTTCACGTACTTTTTCAGGCGTTAAGTCCATTTCTTCACCGATTTCCTCTGGTGATGGCTCGCGACCTAAATCTTGTAATAGTTGACGTTGTACGCGAATTAATTTGTTAATCGTTTCGACCATGTGTACCGGAATACGGATTGTACGCGCTTGGTCTGCGATTGCACGCGTGATTGCTTGACGAATCCACCACGTTGCATAAGTTGAGAATTTGAACCCTTTACGGTGGTCGAATTTCTCTACCGCCTTAATTAAGCCCATGTTCCCTTCTTGAATTAAGTCAAGGAATAACATACCACGACCGACGTAGCGTTTCGCGATTGATACAACAAGACGTAAGTTTGCCTCTGCTAAACGTTTACGTGCTTCGTCGTCGCCTAGTTCAATACGCTCAGCTAATCGCACTTCCTCAGCTGCTGATAATAAATCAACGCGCCCGATTTCTTTTAAATACATGCGCACAGGGTCGTTAATTTTTACACCAGGTGGAACGCTTAAATCGTTTAAGTCGAACGTTTCTTCAGTCGCTTCTGTTTTTAATAAACTTTGCTCCTCAAACTCTTCCTTACCTTCAATCGAAATATTTAACGACTTCTCTAAGTCTTCAGCGAAATGGAAAATTTCTTCGTTTTCAATGTCAAAACCGTTTAATACCTCTTCAATTTCTTTCATTGACATTTCGTGCTCTTTTTTTGCTTTTGCCGTTAATATTTTCTTTGCTTCTTCTAACGTTAACTCATTCTCTAATTGTTTTGAACGTTCAGACTTATCCGCCATAAACTCTCCTCCTTCTAACACTTCTACATCGAAGCATACGCAATTCGTAGCTTCCGTACTTCTTCTGCTAGCGTAACAGCTTTCATAATATCATTCATTTTTTCCGCTTCAATGGCAAGCTGCTGCTTTTGCTCCATTTGCCGCAGTAAACGCTGCTTATTTAAATAATGCAAGCAATCGGTTACTTCCTGTTCGCCGTGATCTGGGTCGCGCTCAATAATGGCGGACTCCAGTGCGATTTTGCGTAGCTCCACGTCCTCTAGCTGTTCTAGGAAACGCTGAAAATCCGCCTTGTCGTGCTGCTCATAAAAGCCAATGAGCCGTATATATAACGCCGTAAATACGTCATGTATAAACGGGCTTGGCATATCACTTCGCTGCACACGCTCTACTACGCCAACATTATGAAGCATATGACTAAGCAATCGTCGTTCTGCTCGGTCGGTTGCGTTTAGCTTCGTTTGCATCGTTACGACAACGGGGCTATAACGCTCCTCGCTATATTGACGCTTCGTGCGCCGTGCCTCGTCCGCTTCCTTTTGTCGAAGCGTCGCCGCAATCGCTTCTTCTGATAAAGTCGTTTCATCTGCGAGCTGACGAATATACAAATCACGCTCTAGTGGTGATGTGTTATGCACAAGCAGCTCCAGCACCTCTTGTACATATTGCATTTTGTCGTTATCGAACTGAAAATTTTTCCCTCGTCGTGCATGCATTTTAACGAAGGCGATGTACGGATGCGTTTTATCAATTACTTGCTCTTTAAACGCGGGTCCTCCGTGTTGCTGTACGTAATCATCCGGGTCCATTTTGTCTGGTAATACCGCAACATTGATTTTTAACTTCGCATCATGTAGCTGCTCGCCTGCACGTTTCGCCGCGTCCCACCCAGCTCCGTCACCATCATAGCAAATCGTAACTTGCTGCACTAAGCGTTTGAGCTTTGTGACATGCTGAGGTGTGAGCGACGTCCCCATCGTAGCAACTGCATTTGGAATACCCGCACGCACTGCCGCTAAAACGTCCATAAATCCTTCCATAATGATGATATGGTGATGTTTACGAATCGTTGCACGTGCTTTATCTAAGTTGAAAAACACATCGCTTTTATGGAAAATTGGCGACTCTGGACTATTCATATACTTCGCTTCATTCTCAGATTTCTCTAAAATTCGCCCAGAAAAAGCAATCGTTTTGCCTTGCTCATCACGAATTGGGAACATGACGCGCCCACGAAAGCGGTCAAAGCAGCTGCCGTCTTGCTCGCGCTGTACGATTAAGCCACTTTGCGCTGCCTCGTGTAAATCAAGTCCTCGCGCCGTTAACAAGTTCGTTAAACCGTCCCACGCTGGCAACGCATAACCAATTTGGTACTCTTCGATTAACGTCTGTGTGAAACCACGACTTTCTAAATATTGAAGCGCGACTTCACCATCTTCTGTATGCATGAGCATATGGTGATAATAATCAGCAGCGATTTGGTGTGCCTCTTTCATGCGTCGCTGCATTTGTCCTTCTGGCGTACTCACTTGCTGCTGCTCACGCGGGGTAACATCAACCGCAATGCCTACGCGCTCACCAAGCTTCGATACCGCTTCTGGAAATGGCACTTGCTCCATATCCATCACGAACGTAATGACATTACCACCTGCACCACAACCAAAGCAATGAAAAATTTGTTTATCTTCTGAAACAGAAAAAGAGGGACTTTGCTCTTGGTGGAACGGGCAAAGACCAAACCAGTTTCGACCTCGCTTTGTCAAATGCATATAATCGCTAATGACATTGACGATATCCGAATTAGAACGAATTTCCTCAATTTTATGCTCATCTATTTTTTGAGTCATTTTATCACCGTCTATTTTTCGTTTCATCTTACATACATATTCGTGACAACTTCACATTTTCCTTCAATATTTTAAAAAAACATTGAAACATTCATTAATATTTTTTACCACAATTCTCTTATTATAAAACAATCTACATAGACGCGCTAGCTATTTGTTTACATAAACAAATGCCGCGTATAAGCGAATAAAAAGAAGCTATCTGATTGGCTCAGACAGCCTCTACTTAACGCATGCGACGTCGCTGTAAAATATCATTTGCAGTTTCTTCTACCGCTTTGTTCGTCACATCAATGACGTCACAGCCAATTCGCTCGACGATTTTATGAAAATGCGCAATTTCTGCTTCAATGCGTGCATCTGTTGCATACGACGCATCATCTCGCAAGCCGAGTGCAAGCAGTCGCTCCCTACGAATGGAATGTAGCTTCTCCTTTGAAATGACAAGCCCAAAGCATTTATGTGGATCGACCATGTATAGTTCCTCTGGTGGTTCAACTTCGGGCACGAGTGGAATGTTCGCAACCTTGAGCTTTTTGTGCGCTAAATATTGCGACAATGGTGTTTTCGACGTACGCGACACACCGACAAGCACGATGTCTGCCTTTAAAATGCCACGCGGGTCTTTCCCATCATCATATTTCACCGCAAACTCAATCGCTTCAATCTTTTTAAAATACCCATCATCTAGCTGATATACAAGTCCTGGCTCTTCTTTTGGTGCTTCATCTGTAACGCGCTGCACCGCATGCATAATCGGTCCTAGCACATCAATTGCGGCTAGACATTCCTCTGCTGCTACTTGCTCCATATACGTGCGCATCTCTTGTCGCACGAGCGTATAAATAATAAGCGCCTTTTGCTCCTTCGCAATTTTGACGATATTTTTCACATGCTCGACCGTATCGATGTGCGCAAACTTACGTAAATCAACTTGCTGTAGCATCGGACGAAATTGGCTAATCGCTGCCTTTGCAACATGTTCGCCCGTTTCACCGACAGAATCAGAAATGATAAATACTTTTAATGGTTGCTCCACCTTCATACCTCCTTACAGTTCGTGTGTTTCTGCAAGAGAAATAAACGCGCGCGTAATGCTCGTCTTCGTTAAGCGACCGATAATTTCCAAGCCATTGTCCTGCTCAATAATAACCGGTAACGAGTCAACTTCGCGTTCAATTAATTTTTTCGCCGTCGCAATTAACGGATCTCCTTTTTCACAATACGCAATGTTTGGCATACGCGTCATAATAATGTGGACAGGAATTGTATTTAAATCTTGTGATCCAATACTCGTACGCAGTAAGTCTTTGCGCGATAAAACACCAGCCAAGCGCTTGTTTTTATCAATCACAAATAACGTGCCGACGTCCTCTAAAAACATGTGGCAAATCGCATCATACACCGTCATATTTTCCGATACGACAATCGGCATCGACATAAAGTCTTTTACCTTCAAGCTAAGCATATTTTCCGTTAACGCTCCGGTATTTTTTTTTCCCGCATAAAAATAACCCACTCGTGGGCGCGCGTCTAAAAAACCAGCCATCGTTAAAATCGCTAAATCTGGGCGCAATGTTGCACGCGTTAACCCAAGACGCTCCGCTATTTGCTCACCTGTGATCGGACCGTTTTCTTTCACAATTTGTAAAATTTCTTCCTGACGTTTATTGAGTTCTATTGGACTCACCGCCTCAATCTATAATAATGTGTCATACTGTTCTTATTTAGTATATACTAATTCTTCTTGTATTGCGAAGAAAAGTTTCTCATGCTACAATGATACCATGTTGCAAAGTTCTTTGTATACAAATTGCATAACTAGGCGATGACGGGATTTTAATAAGTAGCTTATACATGAAGCGAGCAGGGATGGTGAAAGCCTGTAACATAAGCGAAACGGCAGCCTCGAGCTATTTTTTTATAAAGTGGATTTACATAAAAGGATGAATATTCAAACAATTCATTGCATACTTTCCATGTAAATCAATCAGGGTGGAACCGCGGGTAATAGCACTCGTCCCTGGGCATGACTAGTGCCCAGAGACGGGTGCTTTTCATTTTCTGTTGATTTGCACAATTGTATAGACATGGTGGCATAAGCTGGCTCTTCACATCGAGGCAGGCTTTCCGCAGGCTCGGCTCAAGCCTCCTCGCCGCTCATACTTCGCGTCTGTGGGGTCTTGAGGCACGAGCTTTTCCCGCTGGAGTCCGCCTCTTGTTTCGAGCCATCTGTCACTATCTATGTAACGTGCTATCATCATGTATGTTGAAAGACTTGTTCGCTGACAGTGCGGCGGCGAGACTCCTTGGGGAACAGCGTGAGCGTGAGACTACAGGCTCACGCCACGCCCTAGGAACGCGAGCCGCCACGCACAGTCAGCGATAAGCGAATCGACACAACCAATTCAAAGGAGGTCATTTTCATGGCTAAAACAATGGAAACAATCGTATCAATCGCAAAACAACGCGGCTTCGTCTTCCCGGGTTCTGAAATCTACGGCGGCTTAGCAAACACGTGGGATTACGGTCCACTAGGTGTGGAACTGAAAAACAACGTAAAAAAAGCATGGTGGCAAAAATTCGTTCAAGAATCTGAACATAACGTAGGTCTTGACGCAGCTATCCTTATGAACCCAAAAGCTTGGGTTGCATCAGGTCACGTCGGTAACTTCAACGACCCGATGATCGACTGTAAATCATGTAAAGCGCGTCACCGTGCAGATAAATTAATCGAGGACGCAAACCTTGCAAAAACAGGCGAAGAAATTATCGTCGATGGTATGTCATTTGACCAAATGAAAGCAAAAATGGACGAGCTAGAAGTCGTTTGCCCAGACTGCGGTAAAATCGATTTCACAGACATTCGTCAATTTAACTTAATGTTCAAAACGCACCAAGGTGTAACGGAATCTTCTTCAAACGAAATTTACTTACGCCCTGAAACAGCACAAGGGATTTTCGTTAACTTTAAAAACGTACAACGCTCAATGCGTAAAAAGACGCCATTTGGTATCGCACAAGTTGGTAAGTCATTCCGTAACGAAATCACACCAGGTAACTTCACATTCCGTACGCGCGAGTTCGAGCAAATGGAGCTTGAATTCTTCTGTAAACCAGGTGAAGACCTTGAGTGGCACGCATACTGGAAAAATTTCTGTAAAGATTGGTTATTAAACTTAGGCATGAAGGAAGATTCAATGCGCCTACGTGACCACGAAGACGACGAGTTATCTCACTACTCAAACGCAACGACAGATATCGAGTTCCGCTTCCCATTCGGTTGGGGCGAGCTATGGGGTATCGCTGACCGTACAGACTTCGACTTAAAACAACATATGGAACACTCTGGTGAAGACTTCACGTACATCGATCAAACGACGAACGAGCGCTACGTACCATACTGCATCGAGCCTTCTTTAGGTGCAGACCGCGTAACACTTGCATTCCTTTGTGATGCATTTGATGAAGAAGAATTAGAAGGCGGCGACGTACGTACAGTATTACGCTTCCACCCAGCACTTGCACCATTTAAAGCGGCAGTATTACCACTGTCTAAAAAATTATCAGATGAAGCTGGCGACGTATGGGCGGACTTACGCAAATCATTCCCAGTAGACTTTGATGAATCACAATCAATTGGTAAACGTTACCGTCGTCAAGACGAAATCGGTACGCCGTTCTGTATCACATACGACTTCGATTCAAAAGAAGACGGTCAAGTAACAGTGCGTCACCGCGATTCAATGGAGCAAGTGCGTATGCCTATTTCTGAAGTGAAAGCTTATATTGAGTCTCACTTACAATTTTAATTAAACAAAACAAGTGCCATCAGGAAATGTAGAATTTCTTAATGGCACTTGTCTGCTTTCTGACGACGCTACGTTACGCGGACGCTTTCCTGGGGGAACGGCTCGAGCCTTGCTGTCGCAAGTCTCTCGGCACGTTCTTTTCCCCTAGGAGTCGCCGCTTCACACGCTCCGTCATCAAATTTTCACGATGAATATTATCAGTTGCATGATGAAAATTCACTTCTGTCCGAAACTCCTTTTGCTCATTTATATAAACAAAATTGATAATATACGTAAATAAAGCGTTAGAAGAAACTACATCGTTTCCTCTAACGCTTTTGTCGTTTATGCGTGCTGTGCTAGCTCTTTTTCAAGCGTTGCGATGCGTGCATCTACGTATTCTTGTGATAATTCATAACGCGCGACGAAGCGATTGCGTGGGTGCTTCGTACATTCGATCGTACAGCCACCTAAATGCTTTTGCTCATTTTCTTCAGACGCGATAATTTTTTTGTTACACTCTGGGTTTGAGCAGTTCACACAGCGCTCACATGGCTCACCGTCAAAGTGATCTTTACCGACAACGACATGCTCGACTTGGTTGATTGGCACTGTTAAACGCTCGTCAAACACGTACATTTGACCGTCCCACAGTTGCCCTTTCGTCTCCTCGTCTTTTGCGTACGTCGCCACACCACCGTGTAATTGCCCAACTGATTCGCCAATGCCCTCACGCTTTAACCAGCCCGAGAATTTCTCACAACGAATGCCGCCTGTACAATATGTTAAGACGCGCTTGCCTTCGAATAAATGCTTGTTTTCTAGCACCCACTCTGGTGTGTCGCGGAACGTATCGACTTCTGGCATAATCGCACCACGGAAATGCCCAACTTCGTATTCATAGTCGTTACGCACGTCTAAAATAATCGTATCTTCACGCTTCATTTCTTCCATAAACTCAGCAGGTGATAAATAATCACCTGTAATTTCATGTGGGTTAATGTCATTTTCTAAGCTTAAGTTTACAAGCTCAGGACGCGGGCGCACGTGCATTTTTTTGAACGCGTGATGCTCTGCTGAATCGATTTTAAAGACGATGCCTTCAAAAACAGGATCATTTTGCATCATGTGTGCGTACGCCTCCGTTTGTTCAATCGTGCCTGATACCGTACCGTTAATGCCTTCTTGTGCGACTAAAATGCGCCCAAGTAAGCCGATTTCTTTGCAGTCTGCTAAATGCTTCGCCGCAAATGCCACCGGATCTTCAATATGTGTGTAATGATAATATAATAATACTTGGTATTCCATCGTTCGTTTTCCACCTATCACGTATATTTGCAGGATATCACTGATAGCCTAACATGCAAGTTAATTGCATTCAGCTAACCATACCATATTCGGTGGAAGTTTTCCTCTATGAATAAATCTTTTGCTCAATTTTTTGTGCAGCAATCATTAAATGCTTCGCAAGCTTTTGTTCGTCGTATTGATGAAAACGGTCAGTCGGCACAGCGAGTGTAACCGAACCGATCGGGCGGTCAACAAGTCGAATTGGCGCACTAATTGAACAAGTATGTGCCACACGCTCACCGTAGCTCACCGCATAGCCATTTTCACGCACTTGCTCTAACTGTGTGCGCAGCTCGTCCACCGATTTCACCGTCTGCTTCGTGCGCGGCTCGATGACGACTTGTGCTAAATACACTTCGCGCTCCTCCTCTGGTAAAAATGCTAAAATGCTTTTTGACGTCGCGCCGATATAAAGTGGTGCCGTGTCGCCAACTGAGCTTTTATGGCTATTTAAGTAGACGCTCTCAAAGTTCAGCACACAGCGACGCTCATAGCCATCGAGTATGTTGTAGCTTACACTTTCCCCAGAAAATTGATTCAGCTCCTTTAAAATAGGCTTCACGATTTGTAAAAAACTTGACTGCTTATCAACGAGACGCCCTAAAAAAAGCATCGATAAGCCAAGCTCGTATTGCTTCGTTTGCTCATCGCGATATAAAAATCCTTCATAAACGAGCGTCGATAAAAAACGCTGCAAGCTTGAAATGCCAATGCCCGTTTTTTTATGTAGCTTCGTCAGCGTTAGCCGCGGCTCCTCCTCGCTAAATGCGCGCAAAATAACGCCTACTTTATGTACTGATTGCATCGTGTAATTTTTTTGGAACGTTGCCTCATCCATTTGTCCACCACCTGTCTTCCTTCACCATGATACGTCCATTGTAATCAGTAAACGCATCAAAATCAACAACTTTATTCATATAAAATACGCATTTTCGATAATTTATTTTACATAAAGCAGAAAAATAAGCTTCGATTTTCACAAAAATACACTGTAAACATAACAAAAAAGCGACATTTACGATGTTGCTCGCAAATGCCGCTTTTTTGTTCATACATTATACTACAATTTTTTGTGCCGCCGCTTGTAGAAAGTTTTCAATCATTTTACTGCCGTCTGGTGTGCCGATTGATTCGGGGTGGAACTGTAAGCCAAACAGCAAATGATCGCGATGTCGAATGGCCATAATTTCACCATCGTCGGTCGTTTTCGCCTGCACGACAAACGCTGCTGGCAACGTATCCTCGGCAATGACGAGCGAGTGGTAACGCATAATTTCAACGTCTGTCGGTAATGATGCAAATAAGTCCGTGCCGCTATGAGCGATGTTTGACATTTTGCCGTGTACGATATTTTCTGCGCGTACGACCGATGCACCGAACGCCTCACCAATTGCCTGATGCCCTAAGCAAATGCCAAGAATCGGGTATTTCGTGTGCAGTTGCTGAATGATTGCAACCGTATTCCCTGCATCGCGTGGGTGACCCGGACCAGGTGATAAAATAATGGCCTCTGGTGCAAGCGCGTCAATTTGTTCAATCGTTAACGCATCATTGCGCACAACTTGCACGTCTTTTCCTAATTCCCCAACTTGTTGGTATAAGTTATACGTAAATGAATCGTAGTTATCAATTAATAAAATCATACGCGCACCTCCAATAATGCTTTTGCTTTGTTTAATGTTTCTTCGTATTCGCTCTCTGGTACGGAATCATACACGACACCTGCACCAGCTTGCACATGCGCTTTGCCGTCTTTTACGACCATCGTGCGAATCGCAAGCGCTAAGTCCATATCGCCGCTCACTGAAATGTAACCGACCGCCCCTGCATACACACCGCGCTTGACGTGCTCCTGCTCGTTAATAATTTGCATCGCGCGAATTTTCGGTGCGCCTGATACCGTTCCTGCTGGCAATGCCGAAATGAGCGCATCAATCGCATTGTATTCGCTGCGCAGCTTACCAGTTACTTCTGAAACGATGTGCATCACATGCTTGTAATACTCAATCGTCATATATTTCGTCACTTCCACTGAACCGATTTCTGAAATTTTGCCGATGTCGTTACGCCCTAGATCAACGAGCATGCGATGTTCGGCAATTTCCTTTTCATCTTCAAGCAATGCCTTTGCTGTTTGCTCGTCCTCTTGCTTCGTTTTGCCACGCTTTTTCGTCCCCGCGATCGGATTCGTCGTCACAAAGCCGTCCTTCACTTTAATTAAGCTCTCTGGTGACGTCCCTAAAATTGTGTAGTCATCATATGCCATGTAGAACATGTACGGCGATGCGTTTGACGTACGCAGCTTGCGGTATAGTGAAAACGGATTGCCGCTAAAGTCCGACGTGAAGCGCTGTGACAATACGACTTGGAAAATATCGCCGTTACGAATATGCTCCTTCGCTTCCTCCACCATGTCGATAAAGCGTGATTTCTCAATCGTCGGTGCAAACTTCACTTGTGCATCACATTCTTCTGTAAACGCTTTTCCTAAATGAATGTGCTGCTCCATTTGTGCGACCTGTGCTTGTAGCTGCTCGTTCGTCTTATCATCAAACAAATCAATCGCCGCAAGTGTTACCGTTTGATGTAAGTGATCGAAAATGATGAACGTATCGTAAAAGAAGACGTTCACATCAGGCATGTTGAGTTCATCATGAAGTGGCTCGCCGATGTTTTCAAAGTAAAACGCTGTATCGTATGCAAAGTGCCCGATTGCCCCGCCGAAAAAGCTAAACGGTAAATCTTCGTGCGTTGCTGGCATCATGCTGCGTAAATACGTAATAGCATTTTCCTGATGCGTCGTCGCCTCGCCGTCTTTTGTGAACGTGCACGACTGCCCTGTGCCAACTAGCTGTGCTACTGGGTTGATGGCGATAAATGAATAACGACCGCTTTCCTCATGCTTTGCTGAAGATTCAAACAGCATTTTGTTGTTGCCTTCTAGCGCACTATAAAGTGAAATTGGTGTTAATGTATCGCCTGCTAACTGCTTTGTTACGTATTGTCTCGTCTGAACTGTCATCTAATCTCCTCTTTCTCTGCTCGTCTCGTAACACAAAAAAGGACCCTCGTCACAAAAAGGACGAGAGACCGTGGTGCCACCTTTATTGATTACAATTTGTAATCCTCTACTAGCTCGCGTAACGTGCGCTACCCCGCCTTAGCATTATCCGCATAAGGAGCTCCAAAGTCCATTCACAACTGCACTTATGCTGATTTTCACCGACCATCAGCTCTCTACAATAAGCGATTCAATTGCTACTACTCTTTTTCACAGCTTCATTTATTACGTTTAGTATAAATTAAATTTTTAGAATATTCAATCGTTATTGGAAAAACATTTATTCTACTACGGTGTATCCTCTCGACGCTGAAGCTGTGGCGTGCGCTCAAGCTGTTCAATAAACGAGCGTGTTTTAAAGCGCAGTCCTCCTTGTTCCTCATATAACGTCGATACAATTTTACGAATGAAATATTTCGTTTCTTTTTTTAATTCGAGCTTGCCAACTTGCTCAATCGGCATTTGATAAAACATACGAATCAGTTTAAGTTGCGTCGGCGTTAAACGAATGATGTACGGATCGACGTGGAAGCAGCGGTGGCAAATGAAGCCGCCCTCTCCAAATGAAAACGCAAACTCACCGTCTGTTGCGCCGCACGCTGCACATTCATGCACAATTGGCTGCACCCCGATCAATGGTAGCATCTTCCATTCAACAAATAAACTAATTGCCTCTGGGTCATACTCATCTTCAATCGCTTGCATCGCTTGGTGTAACACTTCGTACACGTATGGCTGCGGCTGCCCTTCCTCGACAACGCGGTCAAGAAGCTCTAAAATAAAGCTCGCATGCGCAGTCGCCACGATGTCTTGATGAATGTGGCGCAATGTTTGAATATGCTCACCTTGCTGTAGCGTGCCCATGCCTGACGTATGATGTACCATGAAGCTACCGATTGTAAACGGCTGTGTCACTGCTGCTAAACGGCTGCGCGGCTTTTTTGCCCCACGTGCCATGACCGCCACCTTACCTGCCTCGCGCGTCATGAGTGTGACGATTTTATTTGATTCTCCGTACGCGCGCACCTTTATGACAATGCCTTCCCACTTATGAAGCATAAGAAGCGACACATCCTCTCGTTTTACTTTCACTAACCATTTTGACACAACAAAGGGCTATGCGAACGTGTCGCATAGCCCTTTTATTATACCATATTAATACTCGTCTTCACGGAATCCGAAATCGCGTAATTGCGTCGATTTGTTGCGCCAATCTTTTTGTACTTTTACCCAAAGCTCTAAATACACTTTTGAGCCTAAAAGCATTTCGATATCTTTACGTGCGCGTGTGCCGACTTCTTTTAATAAAGAACCACGCTTACCGATGACGATCCCTTTTTGTGAATCGCGCTCAACCATAATCGTTGCTTGCACGCGAATCATGTTTTCCTTTTCGTCATCTGGTTTAATTTTATCGATGACAACCGCGATTGAATGTGGAATCTCCTCGCGCGTTAAGTGCAGCACTTTTTCACGAATAAGCTCAGAGATGATGAAGCGCTCTGGGTGATCCGTTACTTGGTCCGCTGGGTAATATTGTGGTCCTTCTGGTAAATACTTTTCAATCGTCGTAAGCAAGCTCTCGACGTTGTTACCTTGTAGCGCAGAGATTGGCACGATTTCTGCAAACTCATAGCGCTCCTTGTAGCCTTCAATAATCGACATCAGTGAATCCGGGTGCACTTGGTCGATTTTATTAATGACTAAAAAGACTGGTGTTTTCGTACCTTCAAGTAGCTCCATAATGAACTCGTCGCCTTTACCTAACTGTTGCTCGGCGTTGACCATAAACATAATTAAGTCCACTTCACGCAGCGTATTTTTCGCTGTTTTTAACATGAACTCGCCTAGCTTATGCTTTGGTTTATGAATCCCTGGTGTGTCGATGAAAATCATTTGGCTTTCTGGGTTCGTTAATACACCTTGTACTTTGTTACGCGTCGTTTGCGGCTTATCTGACATGATCGCAATTTTTTGTCCGATAACGCGGTTTAATAATGTCGATTTCCCTACATTTGGACGTCCAATAATTGAAATGAAGCCTGATTTAAATCCTTGTCGTTGTTCTAGCATTATAATAAATCCTCCGGTGTGAAGGCGCCTGGTAGTAGCTGTTCAACTGTTGTTTCTACTACGTCGCCCTTTAAATTTGTTAAATAAACTGGCATTGTCGGTGCGCAGAATTCTGCGATGACTTGGCGGCATGCTCCACATGGCGCACACGGACCTTCCGTATCGGCAACGATGGCAATCGCTGCGAATTCACGTACGTTTTGTGACACTGCGTTGAAAATGGCTGTACGCTCTGCGCAGTTCGTTAAGCCGTAGCTTGCATTTTCGATGTTACAGCCCTCATACACGGTGCCGTCCTTTGCGAGCAGTGCAGCACCGACTTTAAATTTCGAATACGGCACGTACGCATTTTCGCGTGCCACCTTTGACTGCGCTAATAGTTGTTCTTTATTCATCATGATGTGCTCCCTTATAGCCATTTTGGTAAAAAAATGAGTACTCCGATTATAACACTCGCAATCGAAAATACCAACACAGCGCCTGCTGCGATATCTTTTGCCGCTTTTGCAAGCTCGTGATGCGCAGGCGATGCTAAATCGACGACGCGTTCGATTGCACTGTTCAGCATCTCAAGCACAAACATACCAAACACGACGAGCACGATGATGCACCATTCCGTTACGCTTAATGTCGTCAGCATACCAGCGATAAAGACAACAAGAGCCGCTAGCACATGAAGGCGCAAATTTTGCTCCTTCAGTGCAGCGACAATTCCTTCCGTGGCATAGCCGAATGAGCGCAGCAGTTTACGCGCGTTCATTACGGTCACGCTCTAAGCCATATGACAGTAAAATTTCATCTTGTTTGCCGAACATTACTTTCTCGTCCGCTTCATTCATGTGGTCGTAACCAAGTAAATGCAAGAAGCCATGCACCGCTAAAAAGCCTAACTCGCGCTCAAATGTATGTCCGAAATCATCCGCTTGCTCACGCGTGCGGTCAATCGAAATGATAATATCACCGAGCATGCGCGGCATTCCTTCGATGACTACTTCGATTTCTCCTTCGCCAAGCTCCTCCATCGCAAACGAGATAACGTCTGTCGGTTGGTCTTTATCGCGGTATTCGCGGTTAATTTCTTGAATCGCCTCGTTCGTCACAAACGTCACCGATACTTCTGTGCCGTCCTCAATGTTTTCGATCGTTGCGGCGTGCTGTAGCAATGATTCAACAAGCTCGATGTGCGCCTGCTGTACTTCGTTCGTTTCATCTAAAAAATCAATGTGTAACATGTTGTTCCCTACTTTCAATCTTTTGGATACTCAATACGCGAATGGAAAATGCCATTTAACGTCTCACAAAATGCCATTTCCATTTGCTTTAATTCTTTTAGCGAAATGTCGCACTCATCAAACTGGTGATCGAGTAAGCGGTCCTTCGTAATGCTTTGAATGAGCGTGCGAATTTTTTCTGGCGTTGGATCTTTTAATGAACGAACCGCGGCCTCCACGCTATCGGCTACACTAATAATAGCCGCTTCCTTCGTTTGTGGCTTGGGTCCTGGGTAACGGAATTGTGCATCTGCTATTTCTATACCCAATTCCTTCGCCTTATGCACAAAAAATTTCAGCTCGCTCGTGCCGTGGTGCTGCAGTGCGATGTCGATAATTTCCTGTGGCATTTTATAATCCGCTAATAGCTGTGCCCCGTAAGTCGTATGCTCAATAATAATACGTGCGCTTTCGTCTGGTGGCAAGTCATCATGCGGATTTTTCCCCATTTGGTTTTCAATGAAATACGCTGGTCGCTTCGTTTTGCCGATGTCGTGATAATAACAGCCCACGCGTGCGAGCAGCCCGTCTGCACCGATCGCCTCACAAGCAGTTTCGGCTAAGTTCGCCACCATAATGCTATGATGATACGTCCCTGGTGTTTCCGTTAAAATTTTCTTTAGTAACGGATGATTCGGATTCGACAGCTCAATTAAACGCATCGTTGATAAAATGCCAAAGCCTGATTCAAAAAACGGCAATAGCCCGAGCGTCAGCATCCCTGAAAGCATGCCCGACACGACCGCTGCTGATGCGTAAAACACAAGCTCCTCCATCGTGTACGTCGTTTGCGTCATCACAATGTAGAAGAAAATGTATAGCGCATTCATCGCTGACACGAGCGCACATGCTTTTAATACGTGCGACGTTTTCTCGCCTGTTCGTAAATAAAGCAGTGCCGTCACACTACCAAATAGCACATATAGCACCACTTCCGCATTCATAATTGCCCCGTACTGCGTATTCATCATCACACCCGCTGTGGCCGCCATTAAAATGCTCGTAATAAGCGCGATCTTTTCGTTCGTTAGTAAGCGCAGCAGCATCGCCGTCAGTGCCGTTGGGAATAAAAATGCAATATGCACCGTAAACTCGTCCGCTACGAAGCTTAAAATTTTCAGCAACGCAAGCCCTAGCACATAAACGAAAAACACCATCGTAATGGCATTTTGCTTGCGGGCATTCGTCGCGCCCCACTGATTAAACAGCATGTACAGCACACCCATTTGCAAAATCGTCACAACACTTAAGCCCATGCTCATGCGAATGTTTGACTCATCGTTTAACAAGCCGAGAAGCTCCAGCTGACGATAAATATCCTTCGTGACGCGCTCGCCCTCTTGTACAATAATTTGCCCTTGCAAAATGCGCGTTTCCTCGACTAAGTTTTTCGCCTGCTGTCTACGTGCATTAGTCATTTCCTCGTTGTATGTTTCCGTCTCGACAATCGAGCTGCGTGCCATCACAACGATAATGTTCACAAGCTCAGCAGGGAACACACTTTGCATGCGCACCGTTTGCTCAATGCGGCTTTGAATCGATGCAATATCGTCCTCACGAATGGCCTTCGTTAACATTTGTCCGACCGTTTTTGATAATATCGCACGCGATGCCTCCAAATCGGTTACCTGTTGACTAAGCAGTAGCTTTAACTGCTCGTCTGTAAAACGAAATGGAAACTGCTTCTCATCGATGCTGCTTAAACGTTTTTTGAGCTGTGTAAGCTTATCGTCGAGCGTATCACCGTCTTTACTATTTGTTAGCGTATCGGTCACATAACCAAAAAACGAATCAATCATCGCCGCTTGGTTTTTCGCCATGCTTTCATCAAATGTATACACCGGCTCGACCTGCTCTGCCGCAAGCAAACGATCTTGCTCGGTTTTTGCCTCGTCGACAATCGTTTTTGGCGAACGAATCGTCTCCGGTGCAAGCTGCAACTCCTCTACTGTGTATGTATATTCTTGAATATTACTATGCATAAATAAAAATTGAACGAGCCCTGTTAACGCTAATACAATCAGTAAAAAATAACGAAAGCCGATATAATCGCTAATTTTTTTCACTTTTTTTTGCAATACGTCACCTCCACATCTGTCCTTCTATCATATCAACTAGCAGCGAAAACATCGAGCTGAAATGTTTTTCTCCAAAAACAAAAGGTGACTTCTGCGCTTGCGCTTCCATCACCTTGCTCGCCCATTTATTTCGCTTCTGCGTTTGAGTATGCCTCAATAACTTTTGCGACGATTGGATGGCGCACAACATCGCCTTGCTCAAAGTATAAAAAGCGAATATCTTCTACGTGACGCAACGTACGCTCTGCAACAATTAAGCCACTTTCCGTATTTTTCGGTAAGTCAATTTGCGTTTTATCGCCGGTGATGACCATTTTTGAACCGAAGCCTAAGCGCGTTAAAAACATTTTCATTTGCTGATGCGTCGTATTTTGTGCCTCGTCTAAAATAACGAATGCATCATCTAACGTACGACCACGCATGTAAGCAAGCGGTGCGATTTCAATTGTGCCACGCTCGATTAAACGCTCCGTTTGCTCTGCGCCGTACATGTCGTTTAAAGCGTCATATAACGGACGTAAATACGGATCGACTTTTTCCTTTAAATCGCCTGGTAAGAAGCCGAGCGACTCGCCTGCTTCAACAGCTGGGCGCGTCAATACAATGCGCTTTACTTGCCCTGTTTTTAATGCTTGCGTTGCCATGACGACCGCTAAGTACGTCTTCCCTGTACCAGCTGGGCCGATACCAAACACTAAATCGTTATGGCGAATGGCTTGAATGTATGCGCGTTGTCCCATCGTTTTGGCACGAATTGGTTTGCCTTTCGTTGTACGCGCGATTTCTACATCATATAGCTCCGCGAAATATTCAATTGTTCCTTTATTCGTCATTTCAATAGCCGTTGCGACGTCGCGTGTGTCGATGTTAATGCCTTTACGTATTACTTGTAAAAGTGCTAACAATAGCTGTGTTACTTGCTCACGCGCATCCGCTTCTCCAACGAGGTGAATCATTTCACCACGCGTAATCATTTGCACATGAAATGCTTCTTCAATCAACTTTAAATTTTGGTCAGACATGCCAAGTAACATGACTGCTTCTGCTGGGTTATCTAATAATAACGGCGAAATATTTTCTGTCATTCACTCAATCTCCCTTACATGTTCACAAAATATTATGTATCCTCCAACTGTATCATAGTTCTTTTCGATACGTTGTGCTTTTATTGTAACGTTTTTGTATCATTTACGCTATCTACACGCCGTTTTCGTTCATTTTTCGCAAAAGAAAAACCATTCGAAGTACAAATACCTCGAATGGTTGTATGTTTATGCACGTTGCTTTGATTTCGGTTTGCCTAGCACCTCTGCCATAATGATCGCTTGCTGCATTTGCGTACGATTTGTCGGAAACTCAAACGCATCGCTACGTTTTTCAACGACGCGCACTGCTTGTTGGCGCTCCTTCATACGTGTTTCAAGCGACTGACGCTGCTCCACGACCTCTTGTACATCCGCTTTAATCGGCTGCTGTACTGGTGATGGCACTTGCTCCTTCGTCGACAGTTGCGTCATGACATCGCGTGCGAAATCTTCAAGCGACTTCATTTCGATTTTCGGACGCGATTTACGAGGTGCTAATTTTCCTTGCGCCTGTGTCGTCTCAGCTGGTGGTAGTACTGTTTCTGGCATAAACGGCTTTGTCGGGCTTGCCTTTTTGTCGTCCTTCTTATTCATGAATGACGTCACAAGCCCAATTAAAAGCGCTATAAGTAAACCTTCCACGTAAAGGTCACATCCTTTCTACGCGTTCACTTACTTTTTGTCTTTGTCAATCGACACATTCGCAATTGAATCACGCATTGACGTATCTGCCTCTAAATTGCGGTAGTTCATGTAATCCATAATGCCAAGATTGCCTGAGCGCAGTGCTTCTGCCATTGCCATTGGAACTTCTGCTTCGGCTTCTACTACTTTTGCTTTCATCTCTTGTACTTTTGCAATCATTTCTTGCTCGCTTGCTACGGCCATCGCACGGCGTTCCTCTGCTTTTGCTTGCGCGATGTTTTTATCCGCTTCTGCTTGCTCCATTTGTAGCTCGGCACCGATGTTTTTACCAACATCTACGTCCGCGATATCAATGGATAAAATTTCAAACGCCGTACCAGAGTCAAGTCCTTTTGCAAGTACTGTTTGTGAAATCATGTCTGGATTTTCTAACACTTTTGCATGCGAGTCAACCGAACCGATTGTTGAGACAATCCCCTCACCGACACGCGCTACGATTGTTTCTTCACCAGCACCACCAACTAAGCGGTCAAGGTTTGCACGCACCGTAATACGCGCCTTCGCTTTTACTTCAATCCCGTTCATCGCAACACCGGCGATAAATGGCGTTTCGATCACTTTCGGGTTTACCGACATTTGTACGGCCTCTAAAACGTCACGACCTGCTAAATCAATTGCGGCTGCACGCTCAAACGTTAGCTCAATGTTTGCGCGTTGTGCGGCGATTAAGGCATTGACAACGCGGTCTACGTTACCACCTGCTAAGTAATGTGATTCTAAATGATTAATACGTGCGTCAATCCCTGCTTTATGCGCTTTAATTAACGGATTAACGATACGGTTTGGAATAACGCGACGTAAGCGCATCCCGATTAATGTCATAATGCTTACTTTCACACCTGCTGCAATTGCACTAATCCATAACGCGACTGGTACGAATGTGAAGAAAATCGCCAGCACGATAAAGACAAGTACAATTGCAAAAATTAAGCCAACTGAAGCAATTTCCATGTGTAAATCCCCCTTTTAGTCTACCTCTCGCACAACAATGCGTGAGCCTTCTACTTTCATAATTTCGACTTCTCGCCCTTTTTCAATAAAGCGTCCGTCCGATACGACATCGAGACGTTCCTTTTCAATATCCATCACACCAGCTGGGCGAAGTGGTGTCTCGGTAATCCCGCGACGTCCAATTAACTCAATGCGATTAATGTTAGAAACGTAACCTTCCTCTGTCGTCGTTGCATCATGTAGCACAAGCTTATTTAACATGTGCAGCTTTTTGCCAAAAAATTTCATTGTAATCACCATTCCAATCGCCGCAACAAACATTGCAACTAAAATAGAATATGCCATATGCGTCACGTTTGCACCAGCTCCGAGTAAGCCAGCGATAACGAGCCCTCCCCCGATAATTCCAACAATGCCTCCGGGTAGGAACATTTCAGCAATGAGGAGGATAAAACCAACGACGAACAATAAAATGGACTCATATCCAGCAAAGCCTGCCACCGTATGTCCAAAGAAAAATAAAATGAGCGCGGTAATTCCGACAGCACCTGGTACACCAAAGCCTGGTGAATACAGCTCCATCACAAGCCCTAAGCTCGCAAGCGATAGTAGTAGTGGCACGATAATCGGATTCGTAATAAAGCGCGCTAAATCCTCCGCGAATGTCGTTTGCATCGACACAATCGTCGGATCACTATAGCCTTTTTGCGCTAATACACTATCGATGTTCGGCGCAATACCATCCGCATAGCCAACTTTCATCGCCTCTGTTGCCGATAGTGTTAATAGCGCCCCTTCACCTGCACGATACTCCGGTAAATTAAGCGTTACATCTGCCATCGCCTGTGCATATTGTGGGTCGCGCTCATGAAGCTCTGCGGCACTACGCATTTGCGCAATCCACGCACTATTAACCTTTTGTGCCGCTGCATTGCCTGCTTGGTCAATTACCGCTGCTGCGCCCATTGTGCCGTCACCTGTCATATAAATTTCATCTGCATGTAACGCGATTAGCGCTCCTGCTGAATGCGCTTTCGTATTAACGTAAGCAACTGTTTCAATCGGCTGAGCATCAATCAATTTCGCAATATCCGCAGCGGCTGTAATTTCGCCACCTGGTGTATGCACATCAAGCACAATTAAATTCGCTTCTTTTTGTTGTGCCTCTTCAAATGCTCTTTCTAAAAAGGCGTATAAACCTCGTTCAACATTGTCATGAATCGGTACGGTATACACCATTTCATTTGACGTCGCAGTAAAGGAAGGGACAAAAAACAAACAGGAAATAAACAACACCCATATATAGCTCATGAGTTTTACGTTTCGCATTGCTTTCCTCCTCTCTCATTTCTATTGTATACCGTTTTTACGTACGCAATCGTAAAAAGTTTCATTTTCTTCATACATTTACAAAAAAAAGCTGTGCTACCCGTCATCAATCGACTTGTAGCACAGCTCGTTTATATTATGCTTTCTTCAATAGTTCAAATACTTGCTCTACGTCTTTGTCACCGCGACCTGATACCGTAACGACGATCGACTCATCTGACGGTAACGTTGCCGCAAGCTGCATTGCGTATGACACAGCATGCGCGCTTTCTAATGCTGGAATAATACCTTCTGATTTGCTTAATAGCTGGAACGCTGCTAACGCTTGCTGTGCCGTGACGTTCACATATTCAGCGCGACCTGTATGCTTTAAGTGACTATGCTCTGGTCCAACTCCTGGGTAATCAAGCCCTGCTGCAATCGAGTACGTCGGCTGTGGGTTGCCCGCTTCATCAAGTAACACGTAGCACTTGAAGCCATGTAGCTCTGCTGGTACGCCGTCACGCATTGTCGGTGCTTCATGTGGTTCAACGCCGATTAAGCGCACATCTTCATCTGCAATGTAATGCGCGAACGAGCCGATTGCATTACTACCGCCACCGATACATGCAACAACTGCCGCCGGAAGCTTGCCTTCTTTTTGTAAAATTTGCGCACGGCTTTCCTCACTAATAACCGATTGGAAATGCTTCACGATCGTCGGGAATGGATGCGGTCCTACTGCTGAACCGAGTAAGTAAAACGTCGTCTCATAGTTTTCGACTAAGTCTGCAAACGCCTCGTCTACTGCGTCCTTTAGGCGACCTTGCCCTTTATCGACTGCGACTACTTTCGCACCAAGTAGCTCCATGCGAAATACATTTAACGCTTGACGCTTCGTATCTTCTAAGCCCATGTACACGACACATTCCATGCCAAACATCGCGCATGCTGTCGCCGTCGCAACACCGTGCTGCCCTGCGCCTGTTTCTGCGATGACACGCTTTGCTCCCATATGCTTCGCAAGTAAAATTTGCCCAAGTACGTTATTGATTTTATGTGAGCCTGTATGGTTTAAATCTTCACGTTTTAAATAAATTTTCGCTCCGCCTGCTTGCTTCGTTAAGTTTTCCGCAAAATAAAGCGGCGACTGACGACCAACGTACTCCTTATGATAATACGCTAGCTCCTCTTTAAATGCTGGATCATCCTTTAGGCGTTCAAATTCCTCATCTAAACGCATTAATACTTGCTGTAATGCTGGCGGCACAAAGCTCCCACCAAATTGTCCGAAATAGCCTTTTTCTTCTGTCATATCTATTCTCTCCTCTGCTCTACTACATAAACATGCCACCATTTTACTTGCTTTTGTCAGAAAACACAATGAACTTTTTTTACAAAACAAAAACAAGGCTAGTGCAAGTTGCACTAGCCTTGTGTTCATTTGTCTGTTCAGTGAATCATAGAATTGCGTGTTTTGAACGTAGGGATGATTTAGGAAATTACCACTTACGTTTACGTGCAGCTTCTGATTTCTTCTTACGTTTTACGCTAGGTTTTTCGTAGAACTCGCGCTTTCTAACTTCTTGAATTGTACCTGATTTTGATACAGTACGTTTGAAGCGGCGAAGAGCATCTTCAAGCGATTCGTTTTTGCGAACAACAGTTTTTGACATCTCTCTTTCCCTCCCTCCGAACACACGTCAGTACTCGATATTAGCGTTTCCAATATCGTGTACTAAAACAGTATAACGTATGATGTTGTATAGGTCAACTATCTCACATAAAATAATTAATAATTTGATTCAGACGTTAAACCGTTCATAATCGCTACGCCTGATGATGCGCCGATACGTGTTGCACCGTTGTCAATCATCGCTTGCATATCTTCTAGACTGCGCACACCACCTGATGCTTTTACGCCTAAATCAGGACCAACTGTTTTACGCATTAATGCGATATCTTCCTTCGTCGCGCCACCTGTTGAGAAGCCAGTTGATGTCTTCACAAAGTCTGCACCTGCTGCTACTGCTAGCTCACACGCTTTTACTTTTTCGTCGTCTGTCAATAAGCACGTTTCGATAATGACTTTTACTAGCGTGCCGTTTGCTGCGTTTACGACCGCTTCAATATCTTTTTGCACGTAGTCAAAGTTACCGCCCTTTAATTCACCAACGTTAATGACCATGTCGATTTCTGTTGCACCTTTTTCAATCGCATCACGTGTTTCGAATGCTTTTACTGCTGAAGTCGATGCACCTAACGGGAAGCCGATTACTGTACATACTTTTACATCTGTTCCTTGTAATAAAGAAGCAGCGAGCTCAATCCACGTCGGGTTGACGCATACTGATGCGAAGACGTATTGCTTTGCCTCTGCACAAATTTGTTCGATTTGCTCTTTTGTTGCATCTTGTTTTAATAATGTATGATCAATCATTGCTGCGTAGTTTGTCATGAAAAATCTTCCTTTACTTTTTAGTTGTCCGTACATCTATTTATAATAGCATTTCTTCGACCGTAATTCTATTTATCAGAATTGCAAAAATAATTATGGATATTGTATTCTCCCTAGCTGCGTACTCGTTTCACTATCAATGTATTCAAACGTTACAGAAGGCGTCAACCCTTTGTAAAGCTGATAGTACATCGCATCGATGACAAGCTCCGTTTCGTTAATCGCTAAAAAGCCATATTCAAAATACTGCTCTGATGTTAAATAACAGCGAATGATGAGATAATGCTCCTCATACTCGATGCGTTCATAAGCCCCGTACAACAACTCTATTTCACCAACGTCGACTTGTTGCTGAAATAACGTTAAGTATGATTCAAACTCAGCAATTGCTTGCTCACGATGCTCTTTCGTCATATACAACTGCACTTCATCGCCGACAATTTCGACGTGCTGAATACGCTTTGGGTCATGATTTTTATATTGCGTTGACGTTCCAAAAACACCATTTGGAATAATGACCGTCACGTACGATGCTGTCATGTTTACATTTCCCACCATACCATTCACCTCAATTTCATTCACTTCTTTATTTTTTTATACCCGGTTTCAAACGAACTATTCGTGTATACTGTTAATTCCATCCATTAGACATAGTATTTGTTATACCGTGCTACAAAAATTCACAAAGAAAATACTATCTACCTAATTACGCCCTTCACTTTTATCTGCTTATCAAACGCAAAAAAATGGACAATCACATCATTGTGACTGTCCACTCATTCGTTATGCTTATTATGCCTGTACTTCATCAAGCACGCGTACAAATTGACCTTCGTTATAAGGGTAACCGGCTTTTGTAATTTTTACTTTCGTTAACTGCCCGATCATGTCTTCTGTACCTTCAAACACGATTTTTAAGTAGTTTGATGTGTAACCAACGTATAAGTTTTCGTTGTCCGCATCTTTAAAACGCTCTTCTGGAATAACCTCTAGTACGTCACCTTCAAAGCGAGATGCATATTGCTTCGCTAATTGGTCATTTAATGAAATTAAACGGTGAACGCGTTCGTTTTTAACATCTTCAGCAACAAACATATCTTCCATACGTGCAGCTGGTGTGCCTGTACGTGGTGAGAACGGGAAGACGTGTAGCTCTGAAAACTGGTGGTCTTTAATGAAGTTGTACGTTTCCATAAACTCCTCTTCCGTTTCACCTGGGAAGCCAACGATAACGTCCGATGTGACCGCTAAGTCTGGCAATGCATCTTCTAGCTTGCGTAAGCGCTCTGAGAAGAACTCCATCGTATATTTACGACGCATGCGCTTTAACACCGTATCCGAGCCGGATTGAATCGGAATGTGTAAATGGTTTACGACGATGTTTGATTCCTTTAACACTTCAATGACTTCATCTGTCAGCTGTGATGCCTCAATTGACGAAATACGTAAACGCTTCAGCCCTTTTACTTGCGCTTCCATATCGCGAAGTAGCTGTGCTAAGTTGTAATCTTTAAAGTCTTGCCCGTAACCACCTGTATGAATGCCTGTTAAGACGATTTCTAAGTAGCCCGCATCAACAAGCTGCTGCGCTTGACGAATCACTTCTTGCGGATCACGTGAACGCATTAAACCACGCGCCCAAGGTATGATGCAAAACGTACAGAAGTTGTTACAGCCTTCTTGAATCTTCAGTGATGCGCGCGTACGGTCTGTAAACGCTGGTACGTCTAGCTCTTCATATACGCGGTTTTTCATAATGTTACGCACCGCATTGATTGGCGCACGGTCTTCTTTATATTGCTCGATTAAGCCGAGTAATTTCGTGCGGTCTTGTGTGCCAACAACGATGTCGACGCCTGGAATTGCCATAATTTCAGCTGGTGACGTTTGCGCGTAACACCCTGTTACACAAATGACTGCCTCTGGATTTTGACGAACAGCACGACGAATGACTTGGCGTGACTTTTTATCGCCCGTATTCGTTACGGTACATGTGTTAATGACGTATACATCTGTTTGCTGGTCAAACTCTTTACGCTCATAGCCGTCCTCTTTAAACAACTGCCAAATCGCTTCTGTTTCATAATGATTTACTTTACAGCCTAATGTGTGAAAGCTCACGGTTTTCAATCTATTTCATCCTTTCAAAGGTTCCCCTCAAATCAATTCAACGTTCTTTATAATAGCATAAATGTACGCATTAATCCTACCATTTCACTTTATTTCAGCGCGTGAAATTTCGGCAAAAAACAAGCATCAGCTAAACATGTTGCCATCTTCAGCTGATGCCGTTTATTCAAACTCGTACGAAATCGCGGCTAATGCGTAAAGCGGTGCCGTTTCAGCACGCAAAATACGCGGGCCAAGCGACATCGTTTGTGCGCCTGCTGCAAGCAATGCCTCGGATTCACTGCGAGCAATGCCACCTTCTGGACCGAAAATGCATAAAATCGATGCGGCTTCACCTGTTAATGCACGCAGCTTATCGGCAAATTTCGTACGCTCACTTTGCTTTGCATCTTCCTCGTCAGCAATGAATACCACATCGTACTGACTAATCGTTGCGACAAGCTGCTTAAACGAAATCGGATTTTCAATGAGTGGTACGTGCGTGCGATGCGATTGCTCCGCCGCTTCAAGTGCGATTTTTTGCAGGCGCTCCGTCTTCTTCTCGCCTTTTTTGTCATCCCATTTTACAATCGAGCGCTCGGCTTTAAACGGCTGTAAGCTAAACATACCAAGCTCTGTTCCTTTTTGTGTAATGAGCTCAAGCTTATCGCCTTTTGGTAAGCCGCACGCAATTGTGACACGCACGGGCATTTCAGGTGAGGCGACCGTGCGACCAGTTTGTGTTACGGTCACGTCTTGCTCGATGTTTGCGATGCGACAAATATGTGCGACACCTTCGCTTACGACGATGATTTCATCGCCAACGTTCATGCGCATTACTTTTGCGATATGCTTTGCGCTGTCGCCTGTTAATGTTGCTTGCTCGTTCTCAAATGGTTGTTCACTAAAATAACGCTGCATGTCGTTTTCTCCTTTATGACAAAAAGGTGCCCAATGACCGGACACCTTCGTACTGTTATTGTTACGCTTTACGTGCGATGATCGCAACCCAATCTTCCATTTCAAGCACTTCTTCAATTGTGAAGCCTGATGCTTGTAATGCTGCTTTTACTTGGTCGCGCTTTGCACCGATAATGCCAGACGTTACGAATACGCCGCCTTCTTTTACGATTGAGTACGCATCGTCTGTAAACGTCATAATGATTTCAGCTAAAATGTTTGCGACTACTACGTCTGCTGGTGCTTTTACTGTATCAAGTAAGTTACCGTGATGCACGTCCACTACGTTATCGACTTTATTTAATTCGATATTTTCGCGTGCAGAGCGAACGGCTACTTCATCTAAATCAAGCGCGTGTACCGCTTTTGCGCCAAGTAATGCCGCACCAATCGATAGCACGCCTGAACCTGTACCAACGTCTACTACATCATCGCCAGCCTTTACAACTTTCTCAAGTGCTTGTAAACACATCACCGTCGTCGGGTGCGTACCTGTACCGAACGCCATGCCTGGGTCAAGCTCAATAATTAGCTCGTCCGTCGCAACCGGTGTGTAGTCTTCCCACGTTGGCACGACTGTAAAACGATTTGAAATTTTTACTGGGTGGTAATATTGCTTCCACGCTGTCGCCCAGTCTTCTTCGTTTACTTCTGCCATCGTTACGGTATTGTCGCCGATATCGATGTTGAAATCTTTTAATGCATCAATTGATAAGCGAATGCCTTCTACCGTTTCTGCGATAAAGCTTGATTCGGATAAGTATGCCTTAATGATGACACCTTGCATCGGGAAATCCTCTTGCTTTAGTGCGTAGATTTCGCCAAATTGGTCGGCGCGTTCTTTATCGAAGTCGATTGAATCTTCAATCACGACACCACTTGCACCTGCTTCATGTAAAATATTTGATACAGCCTCAACTGCTTCGTTTGTTGTGTGGATTGATACTTCTGTCCATTTCACGATTTCCACTCCTATTCTATTTTGTCGTATGTGGTAATGTAGCTCCACACACGAATATTATGCTTCTATTTGTGCAAGCTGTTCAAATAATTCACGCTGTTTGGCACTGAGCTTGTCAGGTGTTTTCACTTGGATCACGACGTAATGGTCACCAACTGCTTGCTTTTTTGCAATGCCTTTTTGCTTCAATCGTAACTTTGCGCCGCTTTGAACGCCTGCTGGTACGTTTAATGCGACCTCGCCCGTTAACGTTTTCACATTCATTTTCGTGCCGAGTGCCGCCTGTGAAAATGTAATCGGTGCATCTGTATGAATGTCGAGCCCTTCACGACGAAATGTAGCATGTGGACGAATGCTGCACGTAATGATGACGTCGCCGCGCTCACCGCCGCTTGTGCCTTCGTATCCTTGGTTAGCGAGGCGAATTTTTTGTCCGTCCTCAATGCCTGCTGGAATGCTCACTTGAAGCTGCTTGCCGTTAATCGCAATCGTCGTCTTTTTGCCAAGTGCGGCATCTAAAAAGTCGATTGTCAGCGTGTACGCATAGTCACGCCCTTTTTTCGCGCGTGGCTGCGTACGTGAGCTTGCATTGCCGCCGAAAAATTGGCTAAAAATATCACCCATCATATCGTCCATATTGCCAAAGCCGCCAAAATCATCGGCATCATCAAACGTTGTACTGCGACCGAAACCGCCACCAAAATCAGAGCCCGTGCCTGTGCTAGAACGACGACCGAATGGCGATTCCTGCGTATAATCGTATTGCTCACGTTTTTTCGGATCGCTTAATGTGTCGTACGCTTCGTTAATTTCTTTAAACTTGTCATTTGCGTCTGCTGCTTTATTCACATCGGGATGATATTTTTTAGACAGCTTACGAAATGCGCTTTTAATTTCATCAGCCGTTGCTGTTTTCGATACACCTAATACGTCATAATAGTTTCGTTTTGCCATACATGTACGCCTCGCTTTGTCGTTGGAATCGTTACATTTATATTTTACTCGCCCAAGCGTGTTGATTAGCCAGTTAATTGGCATTTCGCGTATTGCGGCTCGCTCTCTGCCACTAATGTACAGCATTTATTTCAGCTTGGGTGCTAAAAATCATGGCTTTCAATTTATAGCAATGGCTAATCAACAGACCTGTTATTCACCTTTAATACGCTTTTTGAAACGACCAAATAATGAGCTGCCGTGTTCTTCTGGAATGTCACCGCTAATTTCGGCAAACTCACGCAGTAATTCTTTTTGGCGCTCGTTTAAGTCTTGAGGTGTTTGTACTTTGATGATGACGTGTTGATCGCCTTGACCGTAGCCGTGTACATTTTTAACCCCTTTACCTTTTAAGCGCATTTGCGTATTCGATTGTGTACCTGCTGGAATGCGTAATTTTACTTTGCCGTGTACAGTTGGCACTTCTAGCTCATCGCCAAGTGCAGCTTGTGCAAACGTAATGTTTAGCTCGTAGTAAATATCATCGCCGTCACGCTCGAAATGTTCGTGATTGCTTACGCGGAACACGATGTATAAATCACCTGATGGGCCGCCGTTAAAACCTGGCTCCCCTTGCCCTGATACGCGTAATTGTTGACCATCATCCACACCTGCTGGAATCGATACTTTGATTTTTTTACGTACTTTTACCTGACCAGCGCCGTGACATGTCGTACATTTATCTTTAATGATTTTGCCTTCACCGCGACATGTGCGACACGTTGTACGATTCATCATGCGTCCAAATGGTGTGTCAACAGCTTGATTTACTTCACCAACGCCGCCACACGTACCACATGTCGTTACGTCTGATCCAGGTTTTGCGCCTGTTCCGCTACATGTTGTACAGTTTTCTTCTTTTGGAATTTCGATTTCTGTTTCCTTGCCAAATATTGCGTCCATGAAGCTAATGTTCATGCGATATTGTAAATCGTCGCCTTTACGTGGTGCGTTCGGGTCACGTCGACCACCGCCTCCAAAGAACGAACTGAAAATATCATCGAAGCCGCCAAATCCGCCGCCCCCACCGAAGCCACCAGCACCTGGGTCTTGATGTCCGAATTGGTCATAGCGCGATTTCTTTTGTGCGTCTGATAATACTTCATATGCTTCTGCAATTTCTTTAAACTTTTCGTCTGCACCCTCTTCTTTATTAATGTCTGGGTGGTATTGCTTTGATAGCTTACGATAAGCCTTTTTAATTTCGTCGGCTGACGCTGATTTTGTTACGCCAAGCACTTCATAATAATCACGTTTACTCATTGTTCACTCTCCGCCTCTTTAACATAAAGGTTATTGTATCATGTACGCGTCGTTACAACACGTATTTTATCTGGAAATGGCTGCTTGCGTTTGACGACTTACAGCAATCGTAAAACGAAACCGCTCTCCACATCGAGTCAGGCTTTCCCCCGGAGTCCGCCTCTTGTTGCGAGCGTTTCATTTGTGTACTTCATTGACAGTTCAATACTGTCCTATTTAAACTCCTAGCGAAAAAGCCAAAGCCGTTAATGCCGGTCTTTGGCTCTTCGTGTCGTGCAATATTTAACGATTACTTGTCGTCTTTTACTTCTTCAAACTCAGCGTCTACAATGCCGTCGTCTTTTTTGCCAGCGTCTTGTGCGCCTTCAAAACCTTCGCCGCCTTGTGCTGCTTGTTGAGCCGCTGCTGCTTGCTCATACATTTTCATAACTAAAGGCTGTAAAATACCTTCTAATTTTTCTTTACCAGCTTTAATTGCTTCGATGTCGTCGCCTTCTAACGCTTTTTTCAGCTCGTCGCGTGCATCTTCTACTGATTTTTTCTCTTCTTCGTTAATGTTTTCGCCTAAATCCGTCACTGTTTTGTCCACTTGGAATGCAAGTTGATCTGCTTCGTTACGCACTTCTGCTTCTTCTTTGCGCTTCGCATCTGCTTCTGCGTTTGCTTCTGCGTCTTTTACCATTTTTTCAATCTCTTCGTCTGTTAAACCAGAGTCAGATTGAATCACGATTGTTTGCTCTTTGTTTGTACCTAAGTCTTTCGCTTTAACTGATACGATACCGTTTTTGTCGATGTCAAATGTTACTTCGATTTGTGGTACGCCGCGTGGTGCTGGTGGAATATCCGATAATTGGAAGCGACCTAGTGTTTTGTTGTCTGCTGACATTGGACGCTCACCTTGTAGTACGTGAATGTCTACTGCTGGTTGGCTGTCTGCTGCTGTAGAGAATACTTGTGATTTAGACGTTGGAATCGTTGTGTTGCGCTCGATTAATTTCGTGAACACGCCGCCCATTGTTTCAATACCAAGTGATAATGGTGTTACGTCAAGTAATACGACACCTTCTACGTCACCCGTTAATACGCCACCTTGTACTGCTGCACCCATTGCTACTACTTCGTCTGGGTTTACGCCGCGGTGTGGATCTTGGTTTGTTTCTTTTTTGATGGCTTCTTGTACTGCTGGAATACGAGTAGAACCACCAACTAAAATCACTTTATCTAAGTCAGAAGCTGAAAGACCAGCATCTTTTAACGCTTGGCGAGTAGGGATGATTGTACGCTCTACTAAGTCGCGAGTAATGTCATCGAATTTCGCACGAGATAATGTTGTTTCTAAGTGTAATGGACCTGCTTCACCAGCTGTGATGAATGGTAATGAAATTTGAGTTGTCGTTACACCTGATAAGTCTTTTTTCGCTTTTTCAGCTGCATCTTTTAAACGTTGCATCGCCATTTTGTCTTTTGATAAGTCGATGCCGTTTTCTTTTTTGAATTCTTCTACTAAGAAATCAATAATTTTCGCGTCGAAGTCGTCACCACCAAGTTTGTTGTCACCTGCTGTTGCTAATACTTCGAATACGCCGTCACCTAATTCAAGAATTGATACGTCGAACGTACCGCCACCTAAGTCGAATACTAAGATTTTTTGGTCAACGTCTTGCTTATCTAAACCGTATGCTAAAGCTGCTGCTGTTGGTTCGTTAATGATACGCTCCACTTCAAGACCTGCGATTTTACCAGCGTCTTTTGTTGCTTGACGTTGTGCATCGTTGAAGTAAGCTGGTACAGTGATAACTGCTTTCGTTACTTTTTCACCTAAGTAATCTTCAGCGTAGCCTTTTAAGTATTGTAAAATCATTGCTGATACTTCTTGTGGAGTGTACTCTTTGTCTTCTGCTTTTACTTTTTCAGACGTACCCATTAATGATTTAACTGAAATGATTGTGTTTGGGTTTGTTACTGCTTGACGCTTTGCTACTTCCCCAACTTGTTTTTCACCGTTTTTGAATGCGACAACAGATGGCGTTGTACGGTTACCTTCTGGGTTTGGAATAACGATTGGCTCGCCGCCTTCTAATACAGATACACATGAGTTTGTAGTTCCTAAGTCAATACCGATAATTTTGCTCATAATTGAAAAAGCCTCCTAAGTTTGTGTGTTCATTATTTTTCTCTATTTACATCAATTTCATGTTGCTTGTGCACGGCGAGGCAGGCTTTCCGCGGGCGTGGCGTGAGCCTGTAGTCTCACACTCACACTTTTCCCGCAGGAGTCCGCCTCTTGCTTCAAGCAACATCACATGTATAGCCGAATAAAAAATTCTTTATTACTCGTTTACAGATACCATCGACGGGCGTAATACGCGGTCTTTTAGCTGGTAGCCTTTTTGTAATTCTTTTAACACGATGCCAGATGCTTGCTCTGGGTCGCTTTCTTGCATTACTGCTTGGTGTACGTTTGGATCAAAGTCTGCGCCAACCGCTGGGATAATGCTTAATCCTTCTTGTTCTGTAGCAGCGATTAACGTTTTATAAACCATTTCGACACCTTTATATAAAGCTTGTGCATCTTCAGACGATACGTCGACTTGCATGGCACGCTCAAAGTTATCTAATACTGGAAGAAGCTCTGTTAATAACGCTTGTGCGCGGTATTTTTCGGCTGCTTGACGGTCTTGTACAGCGCGGCGACGTTGATTGTCGAAGTCTGCACGTAAACGTAAGTAGCGATTTTCTTCTTCTTCTAGTTTTGCTTTTAATTCATTGATTTCAGCTTGAAGCTTTTGCTCCTCTGTAAGCTCGACTGCTTCTGTTGCCTGCTCTTCAGCTGCTGGCGCTACATCTTCTGCTGTTACTTCCGCTTCTTGATTTTGCGCTTCTTTTTTCATTTCCTCTGACACAGTTCATCCTCCTCTTATACATTTGGCCCTAAATAATTTTTCGAAAGCTCTTGTCTCATAAAATCAAGTAGTGCCACAACACGTTGGTAATCCATCCGTGTAGGACCGATAATCGCAATCGTTCCTTCTTCATGCTCACCGGTCATAAACGATGCGGTGATGATGCTGCAATCCTCCATCGCAAAATGGTTATTTTCCGTACCGATGCGAATTTCGATATTGCTGTTTGCTGGACGAATGATCGATGGTACTTCGTTGCTTGTTTCATCCATCATGTCCATTAAGGAACGAATTTTTTTTAAATCATGAAACTCCGGCTGATTTAAAATATTCAACTTGCCACCATATACTAACTTACCGTTTGACACGTCACCCGACTGGCTAAAGAAGCTACGAATGAAATGATCGACGTTTCCTACATGCTTGTTTACTAAATGCATCACTTCGGTTTCCATTTTTTTATGCACATCTGAAAGCGGAATGCCGACGAGACGTTCATTTAAAATATTCACCATCTTCTCAAGCTCATGTGCCGCAAGCTCTGCTGGTAACGATACAAGTCGATTTTCAACATGTCCGTTATCTGTCACGATAATCGCAACAGCATTCGTCGCTGTGAGCGGTACGAGTGAGAATTTTTTTACGCGATGCGAGCTACTTGATGGTCCAAGCAATATCGATGTATATGACGTCAACTCCGATAAAATCGTGGCAGTTTTACGAATGACCTGTTCCATTTCCATCATCTGGTCTGAAAAGATTGATTGGATTTGGCGAATGTCTTCTGCTGTAATTACTTGTGGCTTCAGCAGATGATCGACATAAAAGCGATACCCTTTTTGAGAAGGTACACGACCTGAAGATGTATGCGTTTTTTCTAAAAACCCGAGTTCTTCAAGGTCTGCCATTTCATTTCGAATCGTTGCAGGGCTAAATGTAATGTCCGCACGCTTCGATATTTGTCGAGAGCCAACTGGCTGAGCTGACGTAATAAAATCATCTACAATTACTTGCAAAATCTGTAACTGTCGACTTGATAGCATATTCATCACCTCTGTTAGCACTCATCAATATGGAGTGCTAATACTGTTTTTAATTTACCAAAGGGATGTGAAACTGTCAACGAAATCGACGCACTTTTTATAATAAAAATTGTTGGAATACTTCGTTGCCAATAAAACGCCCTCGTCTCGTTAAGCGTACGCCGTCTTCATCATGAATTAAACGCTCAAGCTCCACCTCTGACGCAATGACTTCACCAAACACATCCATCATCGGCACGCCAAATTTTCGCATAAATTCGTCATGCGTCACGCCGTCCGTTTTGCGCAGCCCTAAAAACATTTGCTCCTCTAAACGCTCGTCACGTGTCACCGTATGCTCATGAATGATTGGCTTCTCTCCAGCAGCAAGTGCCTCCATATATTTTTTAATCGGCCCGTGATTGGAATAGCGCACGCCGTCTACGTAGCCGTGTGCCCCTGCGCCAAAGCCTGCGTACTCGTCATTGTCCCAATAAATTTTATTATGAACCGATGCATAGCCGTCTTTCGCGAAGTTGCTAATTTCGTACTGCTTTAAGCCACGGCGCTCCATTTCGTCAATTAAGTGCCCGTACATCGTCGCCTCTAAATCCTCTGTCGGCAGTGCGAGCTTGCCTTTATTGTACTGAATGTAAAACACCGTCTTCGGCTCGACAAGTAGCGAGTACGCCGAAAAATGTGGCAAGTCAAGCGTCAGCGCCGTCTGTAGCGTGTCTTGCCACTGCTCAAGCGTTTGGTTCGGCAAGCCGTACATTAAGTCAATGCTAATGTTTGTGAAGCCGACTTCTCTTGCAAGCGCGACCGTTTCAAATACATGCTCATTGCTATGCGTGCGCCCAATTTTTTTTAGCAGCTCTTCGTCAAACGACTGCACGCCCATGCTCAGACGATTGACACCGCCAGCAAATAATGCCTCTAGCTTGTCGCGGCTTAATTCGTCTGGATTGGCCTCTGATGTAAATTCAACAACTGTCTGCTGTGGAATGTACGTGCGCACAAGCTCGAGCAGTCGCGTAATTTGCGCTGCTGTTAATGCAGTCGGTGTGCCGCCACCTAAAAAGATCGTCTCGACGTTGTCAAATCGACCTGGCTGCTCTGTCGCATATAAACGCAGCTCCTCACCGACGCTCTCAATATACGCGTCAACTGGCTGATTTTTAAAAAATACTTTATTGAAGTCACAGTAATTACAAATTTGGTGACAAAATGGTATGTGGATGTATACTCCGCGAATCCCCATGTCTTGCTTCCCTACTTTCTTTACACATTGCTCTTAGTTTAACATTGTCACTTCGTTTCAGCACGAAATGCCCCTTATAGACTTTTTTACTATCATTTGTTCCTTTTACATAATTCTCAACATCTACTATACTGAAAATAGCTAAAAAGTTTCGGGCTTTTTGAGATTATGCGTAGTCTTTTTCGGGCATAATGAAAATAAGTTATATTTTAGTAAGGGAGGTGTAATATGGACGCGACGTCAATTCCGTCATCCTATGAGCAAATTAAACAAACGGTCGACAATGCACATTTATTATCAAATGAGGGACGCTATGAGGAAAGTATTCCGATGCTGCGAGTAGCAAAGAATGATTTCGAGGCAATGGGCTGCTATATGGACGTGCTGCATTGCCATATTATGCTTGCAAAAGATTTTTTTCATATCGGTGACTTAAAAAGTGCCTTTCAGCTCGTCAATGAATACGAGCCGCTTTGTGCCCGCCATCAAATAGCGCCTGATTACGCGAAACTTTATCCAATGCTTGGGCTACTGTATGCCAATCGCCAGCAATACGAAAAGGCAAAAAATTATTTCCGTGAATCGTATTTGCTCGGCTTTAAGGAGCAGGATTACGCAACGGCGGCGCATAGCTTAAACTTATACGCAAGCTTAACGTTTAATGAAAAACAATTCGATGAAACACTCGCAGCGGTAGACTTAGCGATTGAATGCATTGATCGTGTGAGCTTATCGCTGCCTGTTGAGCTTTGCTGTGCGAAAAACTTAAAAATTCGTGCGCTCCTTGCCCAGCACCGACTCGCTGATGCAAAGCACGTCTTTGATTCAATCAACGGACGCGATTTTTATCACTCCGCGGCAAAGGAGCTTGCGAACACGTATAATTTGTATGCGCTGTATCACACGCTACTTGAGGAATTTGAACAAGCCTTTCGTATGCAAAAGCAAGCAGTACGGCTATTCCGAGAGCATCAAATTAAAGACTATCAGCTGCTAGCGACGATGCTTGAGCAACAGCTGACGATTGCAAAAAAGCTAAACAACATCGACAAAGTACTCATTACGTATGAGGAATATGTTGAGGCATTGAAAGCACTGATTGAATACAACGCGAATGAGGAATTTGCGCTCGCCTCGGCAAATCAGCAAATGGCCGAAATTAAAGAGCAAGCCGAGCGCGATTCGTTAACGGGCATTTACAACCGACGCTATTTAGAAGATACGGCGAGCCAGTGGATTGAACAGGCGCACGCAACGAATGACAACGTAACGATTGCGCTGTTTGACATCGACAAGTTCAAGCGCATTAACGACACGTACGGGCATTTAGCGGGTGATCACGTCATTCAATATTTGGCGATGAAATGCAAAAAAAGTGTCGCGCACGAAACGACGATTGTCGCACGCTACGGCGGTGATGAATTTGTTGTCGTCTTTAAACAGCTCACACCGCTTGAAGGGCTTGAGCATGCAGAAAATTTATTTACGCTGCTGTCGTCACTCGTCGTCGATTTTGAAAAGATTAAAATTCCGATTTCAATTAGCATGGGTGTTGCCCATACGCAAGTGCATGATGTGCATACGTTTAAAAAGGCGTTGCAAGCAGCTGATGAGGCGCTATATGCTTCAAAGCAAAACGGACGCGGGCGCTTAACGGTAGCGCAAAAAAAAGAGGTGTAACGAAAATTCGTTACACCTCTTTTGACGCTTATTTTGAGTCGTCCATTTTCAGTACCGCCATGAATGCTTCTTGTGGTACTTCTACTGAGCCGACTTGCTTCATACGCTTCTTACCTGCTTTTTGCTTATCGAGTAATTTACGCTTACGTGAAATGTCACCGCCGTAACATTTTGCAAGTACGTTTTTACCCATTGATTTAATCGTTGAACGTGCCACAATTTTTTGTCCGATTGCCGCTTGTACTGGCACTTCGAATTGTTGGCGTGGAATTAATTCTTTTAATTTCTCTACAATAACTTTTCCGCGCTCATATGCGAAGTCACGGTGTACGATGAAGCTTAGTGCATCGACTTGCTCACCGTTTAGTAAAATATCCATCTTGTTTAATTTCGATGGCTTATAACCGATTAGCTCGTAGTCAAATGACGCGTAGCCTTTCGTGTTTGATTTTAAGAAGTCAAAGAAGTCATACACGATTTCTGCTAACGGCATTTCGTATACAATTTTCACGCGTGTGTCGTCGATGTAGTCCATACCTGAGAAGTTACCGCGTTTCTTTTGGCAAAGCTCCATTACTGCCCCAACGTAATCATTTGGTACCATAATTGTCGCCTTTACGTACGGCTCTTCAATTTGGTCAATTTTTTGTGGATCCGGCATCAGTGATGGGTTATCGACGTTTAATACGCTGCCGTCTGTTTTTGTTACTTGGTAAATTACAGATGGTGCTGTCGTAATTAAGTCGATGTTAAACTCGCGCTCAATACGCTCTTGAATAATTTCCATGTGTAATAAGCCTAAGAAGCCACAACGGAAGCCGAAGCCTAGCGCTTGTGATGTTTCTGGCTCATATTGTAGTGCTGAGTCGTTTAGCTCTAATTTTTCTAGCGCTTCACGTAAGTCGTTATATTTCGCCGTGTCGATTGGGTAAAGACCGCAGTATACCATTGGGTTTAATTTACGATAGCCTGGTAATGCCTCTGTTGCTTGGTTGTTCGCAAGCGTTACCGTATCACCAACACGCGTATCTTGTACGTTTTTAATCGACGCCGTTAAATAGCCTACGTCACCAACTGTTAGCTCTGCTTGCGGCACAACTTTTGGTGTATGAATGCCGACTTCGATTACTTCAAACTCCGCACCTGTTGCCATCATGCGAATTGTGTCGCCAGCTTTTACCGTACCGTTAACGATACGAATTGAAATAATAACCCCTTTGTACGGGTCGTATACTGAGTCAAAAATTAACGCTTGTAACGGCGCATCTGGGTCTCCCTCTGGCGCTGGTACTTTTTCTACGATTTGCTCTAAAATATCTTCAATACCGATACCTGCTTTAGCAGAAGCAAGCACTGCCTCTGATGCATCTAAGCCGATTACATCCTCTACTTCGCCACGCACGCGCTCTGGATCTGCTGCTGGTAAGTCGATTTTATTAATAACCGGTAAAATTTCTAAATTGTTATCCAACGCTAAATAAACATTGGCAAGCGTCTGTGCTTCAATGCCTTGTGCTGCGTCAACAACTAAAATTGCGCCCTCACATGCGGCTAATGAACGTGATACTTCATACGTGAAATCGACATGTCCTGGTGTGTCGATTAAGTGGAACGTATAAATTTCGCCGTCCTTTGCTTTATACTTTAACTGTACGGCATTTAATTTAATTGTAATCCCGCGTTCACGCTCTAAATCCATCGAATCTAGTAATTGTGATTTCATTTCACGCTGCGTTACCGTTTGTGTTTTTTCTAATAAGCGGTCAGCTAGCGTCGATTTTCCGTGGTCAATATGCGCGATGATTGAGAAGTTACGGATGTTCTCTTGGCGCTTTAAGCGATCTTGTCGATTCATGTATTTTCACTCCTGCTTTAAACTAAATTGAATTATACTATGGATTTTATACGTACGACAACAAGCGACATGCACAAATATCCGTTGCCCGCCCATTGTAACTAACCTTATTATTATAACGGTTTCTGTACGAACAAGCGACTACTATGTCAAACTTTTTCACAGCGAAAGAAAGTTACGAAAATTCTTACTATATTTTTCTTAAGAAATTATAGTAGCAAAACGGCGCGGTTTCGTTTAGAATTAACAACAATTACTATTGATGAGCGAACAGCGCTTATTTAGTATGCATTTTGCGTGTCAAGTAAATATTCTTTGCGTTTATGTATTGCAATTATGTTCTACGTTTGGTAGAATGATTTTTGTTGTATTGACACATGAAATAAAAATGAGAAGAAATCATCTCGTACCTATTTTAGGAGGTGAAAGTTATGCCAAACATTAAATCTGCTATTAAACGTGTAAAAGTTGCTGAGAAAGCACAAGCTGCAAATGCACATGCTAAATCTACAATGCGTTCTACAGTGAAAAAAGCTGAGCAAGCATTAGTTGCTGGTGCTGAAAACGCGCCACAATTAGTTACTGCTGCATCTAAAGCACTTGATAAAGCTGCTTCTAAAGGTCTTATCCACAAAAACGCTGCAGCTCGTAAAAAATCACGTCTTGCTGCTAAATAAGCATTATGTGTAAGAGACAATCCATCTGGGTTGTCTCTTTTTCGTTGTGGGGGTTTTTGATGGAACTTCTACTAATCGTCGTGTTGTTACGCGCAGGCTTTTCTGCAGGTACAGCTCGACATGAAGAGCTAAACAATAAAATTGCATAAAAAAATCCTCCGAAGCAACATTGTCTCGGAGGATTTTTCATTTTGTTATTTATAATGGCTGGATTAAAAACAGCTCTAAATGTCGCTCGCGGTTGCCGCCGGTCGTCTTCATCTTTAAATCGACTTCTGCTAAGCGATGTAATGCCTTTAGTAAACGCTCCTCGGTCGGACGTCTGCGATTTTCGATCATAAGCTTCACCCGGTACGGATGAAGCTTCAGCTGCTTCGCGATTTGCTGTGGATGATAGCCCTTTTTTTCTAAGTAATACACATGATTCATCGTTCGAATATTCGATGCAAGTAACCCAACAAGCATGATAGGCTCTTCCTTTTGGCGCAATAAGTCGTGATAAATCGTCACCGCCGTTACAATATCGCGCGCTAAATAGGCGTTTAATAGTTTAAACGCATCGTGTTCTAATGTTTTAGCGACTAAGTTTTCGACAACTTGTGCGTCAATGACATCACCTTCTACAAACAATAATAGCTTTTCTATTTCAAGTCGAAGCTGCAACATATTCGCACCAACCATGTCAATCAGCTTACCGACTGCATCATCGGTAATACGTCCTTGCTGCGTTGCAATTTCCTGTTGAATCCACACCGCCAAATCATGTTCCTTTAGCTGTGTTGCTTCTAAAAGAATGGCGTGCTTTTTCATCAGCTTCGTCACTTTTTTTCGTTCATCTAATTTTTCATACGGAGCTACAAAAACGGTTACACATTGCTCTGTCGGATGCTCTAGCCATGCTTCTAAGCGCGATAAGTCGTGTTCAATCTTTTCTTTTCCTTTTTCTGTTGCACGTAAAAAACTCGCATTGCGCGCAACGACAAGCTTACGATCTGAGAAAAATGGAATGGTGTCCGCTTCGTCGATCACAAAATCCACAGGCTGCTCCGTGCAATCAAACTGTGCGTATTCGCCGTCTTCTCCACCTAGTGCTGCTCGTAGCTTCGAAATTGTCTCATCGACATAGTACGCTTCTTCGCCGACAAGTAAATAGACAGGAGCGATGTTGCCTTTTTGAATGTCGCGCCAAACTTTTGAAAACATTTGTCCACCTTCACTTTCTGTCTATCGTATTATACCGCTTGCATCGTTTTTTGCCTACCTCAAATTAACGGTAGCTTTTTACATTTAACTATTTTATACTTTAAGCAATGAGTTTGCTCGAAAAAGCTTTTTTCCCATTTCCATTCGCGCAAACAAATCATCGTGAAGGAGGAATGAGCATGGCACAACAGCATGAACCATTGCCTGAAACACATAATCCATTTGAGCGTGAAAACATCAATTGTAACCGTAACGATGCGATTGACGCAGGTATGGGCTTCGTCGTCTCGTTTGGTTTCTTTTCAACAATGTTCATTATCGCAACCGTTATTCAGTTCATTAACGCATAAAAAAGGGCATGAAGTGGTCGATTCCGCTTCATGCCCTTTCTTCGTTATTGGCGCTGTAGCCGTAGCTCGTCTGCTAGCGTCAGTTTCAGCGTGCCGTCTATACCTGTTTGCCACATATACGACTGAGCCGCTTTAAATCGCGCTACAACGTCCTCATGTGGATGGTTGTAGCGATTGTTCTCTCCTGCTGTAAAAACGACGAGACGCGGTGCTACTGCCTCGACAAACGATGGATGGCTCGACGTTTTACTTCCGTGATGCCCCGCCTTTAATACCGTAACGTTTTGAAGTAACTTCTTGTACGTTTGCAGCATGTCAAGTTCGCCCGCCTCCTCAATGTCACCTGTTAGTAACACGCGGTGCTTGTTCGCCTGCATGAGCAGCACGAGCGACGAGTTATTGCCTTCATATTGCACGTCCTGTGGCCACATATACGTAAACGACACATCGCCGTGCTGCCATGCCTCTCCTGCCATCTTTTCCTCTACCGGAATATACTGCTTCATCACTTCTGCTACAACGTCTTTCATTGACGCATCATGCACGCTGTTTGGCGGTACGTGAATGCGTTTGACCCGCAGCTCCTGCAACACTTCCTCCGCCCCTTCTACATGATCCGCATCGGCATGTGTTAACACGAGCGTATCAATTTTGCTAATGCCTAACCCTTTCACATACGGCACGACAATATCTCGACCAACTTCAAATACATTCCCTTGCTTCCATTCTTCCTCGTTAAAGCGCAGCAAGCCCCCTGTATCGACGAGCATAACGTGTCGCCTGTACGGCATTTCAATTAACACCGCATCCCCTTGCCCAACGTTGATAAAATGCACAGTCGGCTCGCGTACCGATAATATGCTGACTGCTTCAATTAATACGACCGGTAACAACATAAGCGGCACGATACGCGACCAATGCACGCGGCGCTCAAAACAAATAAATGTCACGACAACGCAAACGTACGCCACGATGCAGCACCAAATTGGCGGCTGACCACTTACCCATTGCTGATACGGCAGTTCCCCTAGCCAATAAATAAAGTTTTGTAGCGTCACGCGCAGTGGCTCGTACAGCTTCATGAGCGGTGCGCTAATCGGTGTAGGCAATACAAATAAAATGAGGTTAATCGGCAAAATGATGAATGAAAATAACGGTACGAACACGACGTTCGCAAAAAACGAGGAAATCGATAACGTATAAAAATGATATAACAGTAGCGGGTACGTTAATAACTGACAAACGACCGTCACGACAAACGACTGCATCCAAAAATTGTCGTAGCGCGTTAGTAGACGTACGGACATAATGAGTGCAAGCGATGCTAAATACGATAGCTGAAAGCCGACTTGAAACAGCGTCCCTGGATTGATGTATAAATACATAAGACAGCTCGCCGCAATCATTGTGAGTAGCGGCAATGGCTTACGGAAAAACTGCGCAATTAACGCAAGTTCCACAAAGCTTACCGCACGCCACACAGACGGCGCACCACCCGCAAGCACCCCGTATACTGGTAGCGCAATGAGCAGTAAAACTTGCGCGACCTCTTTTCGCACGCGGCACACAATCATTACTTCGTATAATAGCCATGCTAAAAGCGCAATATGCAGCCCGGAAATCGCAAATAAATGCGTAATGCCGAGCGCTAAATATGCGCGCTGTGCCTCCTCTTCCGTTTCCTGCTGGTCACCAAACAATAGTGCCTTTGCTTCTGGTGCAATGCTTTCAGGAAAAATTCGGTCGATGCGCTCATTTAACTGAAAGCGCCACTTCGCTAAAAACGTCGCAATGGAATGCTTCGTCGGCTGCTCGTACCATGATGTCACTTCATAAATACCTTGTGAACGATGCGAGCGAATGTACTCAGTCATGTTAAAGCTATACATATGGTTTGGCGTGCGTGGTACAACGAGTTCACCAGTTGCAACGAACGTGCGCCCTGCCAAGCTCACCGCTTCTAGCTGCGCCTTTTCATCCTCGCTTTTTATA
>JAXJTE010000080.1:0-9193 GCA_036309765.1 Caryophanon sp.
GTTTAATGAAGAGCTTGTTGCCCGCGCGATTTTTGCGAGCCGTATTCCAATCATTTCGGCAGTCGGGCATGAAACCGATACGACGATTGCGGATTTTGTGGCGGATTTACGCGCACCGACGCCGACTGCCGCAGCAGAACTCGCTGTACCGAATGAGCGAGACGTGCTGCATACGATTTTGACGTACCAAGCACAAATGCAACAAATGATGAATGCACGCTTAACACATGAGCGTGCTCGTTTAACGCGCTTGCAGCAATCGTATCCGTTAGCACAGCCTGAGCGCTTGTATCGCCCGTTTATTGAGCGACTTGTGCAAAGGGAGGAGCAGTTGGAGCAGCGCATGACGATTCAGATGATGCAAGCGAAGCAGCGCTATGAAACGCTCGCGCAAAAGCTTGCGTATGAAAAGCCAGACGTGACGCTACAAAAGCAGCGAGCAGATGACTATGCACATCGCTTACAGCAGGCAATGATGCAACAAGTGAGCATGAAGCAGCAGCAGTTTACGACGGCTGTGCGAACGCTTGAGGCGCTAAATCCACTTCAAATTTTGTCGCGCGGCTATGCGGCAATATATGATGAACACGATGCAGTCGTAACGACGGTGAGCGATTTACAGCCAGGCACGCCGATTCGCATTGCGATGAAAGACGGCACGGTGTATGCGGACGTCACAAGCACGCAAAAGGAGGAGTAACAATGGCAAAAAAGGCACAATCTTTTGAGCAATCGATGGAGCAGCTGGAGGAAGTAGTGCGTTTACTCGAGCAAGGAAACGTACCATTAGAAGAAGCGATTGAGTTATATAAGCGCGGCATGACGTTATCAAAAAACTGTCACGAAACGCTGCAAAAAGCGGAGCAGCAATTAATTACATTAGTCGATCGTAACGGTCAAGAAACACCGTTGAACACGGTGAAGGGAGAATAAACAATGCAACAATTACAGCAATTTATTGCGACGTATGTACCACAAATTGAGGAGCATATGCGCGGTGAAATTTCACGCCTACAAGGGCCAGATTCAGTAAAGGAATCGATGCAATACTCGCTCGATGCAGGTGGTAAGCGCGTGCGTCCACTTTATGTGCTAGCGGTGCTTAGCTTATTTGAACAAGATGTGACAAAAGGGTTACCGATTGCGAGTGCCATTGAAATGATGCATACATATTCACTTATTCATGACGATTTACCGTGCATGGATAACGATGATTTCCGCCGCGGCAAGCCGACAAATCATAAAGTTTACGGGGAAGATGTTGCAGTATTAGCAGGAGATGCGTTAAACTCTTTATGTTTCGGCATCATCGCGCGTATGGACGCACCAGCACAAGTAAAAGTAGACTTAATTACGTTATTAAGCGATACAGCAGGTGCTGAAGGGATGGTTGGCGGACAAGTGCTTGATATGGAAGGCGAAAAACGCTCGCTAAACTTACAGGAGCTTGAGCGTGTACATGTAAACAAAACAGGTGCGTTGCTGCGCTTTAGCATCGAGTCTGGTGCGATGTTAGCACAGGCGGACGAGCAAACGCGTCAAGCACTCGTGAATTACGCGCATCACATCGGCTTAGCTTTCCAAATTCAAGACGATATTTTAGATATTGAAGGTACAACAGAACAACTCGGCAAAACGGCAGGAAAAGATGTTGTCAGTGAAAAAAGCACCTATCCAGCGCTTCTTACGTTACAAGGAGCAAAGGAAAAGCTAAACGATCACTTTGAACAAGCGATTGAAGCATTACAGCATGTGTCAGCGGATACGACGCTACTACAGCAGTTTGCAGCATATATTGTAAAACGTACGAACTAAAAACGGAAAACGACGTCATGAATAAGTAGGATGTCGGTAATTTAAAAGTGAAACACTTTTAGTATGTGATTATCACTGTTATAATAGGGGAAATGACAGCTATAAGGAATTCAACAGTAAAGGTGTGTGAAGAGATGGATTTAACGACGATTACTAGTCCATCCTTTTTGAAAGAGCTAAATCATGAACAATTAACAGCGCTTGCAGCAGATGTGCGCAAGTTTTTAATTGAAAAATGCTCTGTAACAGGTGGTCACATTGGTCCAAACTTAGGTGTAGTAGAATTAACGATTGCGCTTCATAAAGTGTTTAATAGCCCGGCAGATAAGTTTTTATGGGATGTCGGACACCAAGCATACGTGCACAAAATTTTAACAGGGCGTGCAGCGCAATTTGATACACTTCGCCAATATAAAGGCTTATGTGGCTTCCCAAAACTCATTGAAAGTGAGCATGACGAATGGGAAACGGGTCATAGCTCGACATCACTTTCAGCTGCAATGGGTATGGCTGCAGCACGTGATATCAAAAAGGAATCGAATTATGTAGTACCAATCATTGGGGACGGCGCGCTTACCGGGGGGATGGCGCTGGAGGCTTTAAACCATATTGGTCATGAAAAAACGAATATGATCGTTATTTTAAACGATAACGAAATGTCGATTGCGCCAAACGTCGGTGCGCTTCATAGTGTGTTAGGGCGCTTACGTACGTCACGCGATTATTCAAAAGCAAAAGAAGAACTTGAATCACTTATGCAAAAAATCCCAGTTGTCGGTGATAAATTAGCATCAACAGCAGAGCGCGTAAAAGATTCACTAAAATATTTAGTCGTTTCAGGTGTATTTTTTGAGGAGATGGGCTTTAAATATTTAGGGCCGATTGATGGGCATGACTTCGAAGCGTTAGAGCATCATTTAGAGTACGCGAAAAAAGTAAACGGTCCTGTACTTGTACACGTTTTAACGAAAAAAGGAAAAGGCTACAAGCCAGCTGAGGATGATACAATCGGCAACTGGCATGGAACGGGTCCTTACAAAATCGAAACAGGCGACTTCGTGAAATCAGCCGCAAAAGGTCCGGGCTGGTCGGCGCTAATCGCTGAGACGGTGCGCAAAGAAATGGCAAACGACCCACGCATTGCTGTGATTACGCCTGCAATGCCAGTCGGTTCAAAGCTTGAAGGCATTCGCAGCGACTATCCAGAGCGCTTTTACGACGTCGGCATTGCCGAGCAGCACGCCGCAACGATGGCAGCAGGCTTAGCGACGCAAAAAATGAAGCCGTTTTTATCGATTTACTCAACGTTTTTACAGCGTGCGTACGACCAAGTGTTACATGACATCGCTCGACCAAACTTAAACGTCATTATCGGCATTGACCGCGCTGGGCTTGTCGGTGCAGACGGTGAAACGCATCAAGGTGTATTTGACATTTCATTTTTACGCCATATGCCAAACATCGTGCTTATGATGCCAAAGGACGAAAACGAAGGGCAGCACATGGTAAAAACAGCAATTGCGTACGATGAAGGTCCGATTGCGATTCGTTACCCACGCGGCAATGGCTACGGTGTACCGATGGATGCGGAATTAACACCAATTCCAATCGGCTCATGGGAAGTGCTACGTAAGGGGACGAAAGCGGCAATTTTAACGTTCGGTACGACAATTCCGATGGCGATGGAAGCTGCAGAGCAATTAGCACAAAAAGGGATCGACGTAGAAGTCGTGAACGCACGCTTCATTAAACCGCTTGACGAAGCAATGTTACGTGATCTTGTAAGCCGCAAGCTCCCAATTTTAACGATTGAGGAATCAGCGCTACAAGGTGGCTTCGGTAGCTTCGTGCTTGAGTTTATGAACGATGAGCGTTTACATGCGACAATTGACCGAATGGGTATTCCTGATCAGTTTATCGAGCATGGTGACGTACCAGAATTATTAGCAGAAATTAACGTAACGACGGAAGAAGCGGTCAAACGCATCGAGCTGCTCGTTAATCATACAGAAAAAGTAGGGCAATTATAATTATGACGAAAACTCCGAAAGAGCGCGTAGACATTATGCTTGTTGAGCGTGGATTATGTGAAACACGCGAAAAAGCAAAGCGCGCCATTATGGCAGGTTTAGTCTTTACAAACGAAGTACGCATCGACAAGGCGGGCGAAAAAATCGCTGTCGATGCACCGCTTCAAGTAAAAGGCTCACAGCTAAAATACGTTAGCCGTGGTGGACTAAAGTTAGAAAAAGCATTAGAAATCTTTGATATGAGTGTAGACGGCAAGTTAATGCTAGACATCGGCTCATCAACAGGTGGATTTACAGACTGCGCATTACAAAACGGCGCACGTCATTGTTATGCACTTGACGTTGGCTCTAACCAACTTGCATGGAAAATCCGTTCAGACGAGCGCGTAACGGTAATGGAGAAGACGAACTTCCGCTATACGAAGCCAGAAGATTTAGTAGAAGGCTTACCGGAGTTTGCGACGATTGACGTATCATTCATCTCCCTGTCGCTTATTTTACCGGTGTTAAAGACGGTGCTCGTACCAGGTGGCGACGTCATGGCACTTGTAAAGCCGCAGTTTGAAGCAGGTAAGGAAAACGTCGGCAAAGGTGGTATCGTGCGCGATCCGAAAACGCATTTAGCTGTACTAGAGCAAACGGCGAAAATGGCAACGGAAATCGGATTTGTCGTAAAGGACGCATCGTTTTCACCAATTACAGGTGGCGAAGGGAATATTGAATTTTTATTCCATTTAGTGAATCCAAAAGACGGCGAACAGCTTGAATCGTATACACAATTTGATGCACTCGTAAAGGCTGCACATAGTGACTTGAAATAACACGACCTCACACGTTGAGGCGTGTTTTTTCTTTTGCTTAAAAACACATGGATGTACCCTTGTTAAAAAAATGTAAACATAAAAAAACTTTACAATACAATGTTAGTAGAGAATAATATGTACTAAGAGTTAATATATACCAAAATAATGTTGCATAAAGGGGTTTTGAACATGTCGATTTTACATGCATTAAGTGAAGCATTACCGTACATTCATAAAGTGTTAAAAGGGGAAGCAATTGTCGCTGTAGCCGATAAAGAAACAGAGTCAATTGTGAAATATTTAGCAGGAAAGCGCGTTGATTCTGGATATGTTGATGGGCAACGTGTAAATCCAAACGATAACAACGTGTACATCGCTTTTCGTGGGCAAAATGCAGATGTCGTAATTCCAAAATCAGTGTATGGCGTTGAAATTAAAGCATTTTCATTTCCAATTTATGAAGGAAGCAAAGTCGTTGGCGCACTTGCGATCGGTTTACCGATTGACAATGAAATGGAATTAAAGCGCTACATGGAAAATATGAAGGGCATTATTCATCATTTCCAAAGCAATGTACATACGATTGCGTCTCAATCACAGCAACTCGCTGCCACAAGCATTGAAATTGACAATCAAACACAAGGTGCGTTAGACGATGCGCTACAAACAAATACGATTACGAACTTTATTAAAAGCATTTCGCGCCAAACGAATTTACTCGGCTTAAATGCATCGATTGAAGCGGCGCGTGCAGGGCAATACGGTGCAGGTTTTAACATCGTGGCACAAGAAGTACGTAAGCTATCGTCAGAAACAGACAATGCGACCGACGATATTGAAAAAGCATTAAAGAACATTAATACGAATTTATCGAATTTAAAGACACATATGGCGCAAATTAATATGGCTTCGAATGAGCAAGCGGCGATTGTGCAAGGGTTTAGCGAAACGATTGAGGAGCTTGCGAAGTTAACTGATGAAATGGAACAGTTTATGTATAAAGTGATGAATTAATTGGATATTCAAACAAATTTTATTCATTCAAATATTTGCATAATCGATGAAATCACGTGGTCGTCAGCTAGCAGTAAAATAAGTACATTGCTAGAACGTGTCTATGTCAGACGGAAAGATAATTTTTAAAATTGGTCGTCCAACACTTGCTCGTAATAAGTAATAATGGTAGTGTAAATATACAATACTTTAATTATTTATAAGAGGTGAACTGTATGAATAAAGGTCAACGCCATATTCGTATTCGCGATATTATCGCTAAAAATGACATTGAAACACAGGACGACTTAGTTTATCAATTAAAAGCAGCAGGGTATAACGTAACGCAGGCAACTGTATCACGCGACATTAAAGAGCTGCATTTAGTAAAGGTGCCACTTGCGGACGGTCGCTATAAATATAGCTTACCAGCGGATCAACGCTTTAACCCGGTTCAAAAGCTGCACCGCGCATTAGCAGACGCATTCATTTCAATTGACGGCGCGTCACATTTTTTAGTGATGAAGGCAATTCCAGGGAATGCGAATGCAATCGCGGCACTCATTGACCAATTAGATTGGGATGAAATTTTAGGGACGATTTCAGGAGACGATACAATTTTAATTATGTGCCGCTCAGAGGAAAATCGAGAGGCGATTAAAAATCGATTATTAGACATGCTATAAAGGATGGATGGATGTGCTGAGAGAGCTAAGTATACGCAATTTTGCCATTATTGATGAGTTAACGGTTAGCTTTGCTGAAGGACTGACAGTATTAACAGGAGAAACAGGTGCCGGGAAGTCGATCATTATCGATGCGGTACATTTAATTGCTGGTGGACGTGGCTCTGCGGAATTTATTCGCCACGGTGAGAAAAAGGCAGAGCTAGAAGGGCTATTTCAAATTCAATCAAGTGGTCATTACATTCATGAAAAGCTTGCGGACCTCGGCATTGAAGTGGAAGAGGGTACGATTATTTTGCGCCGCGACTTAAATAGCACGGGCAAAAGTGTATGCCGCATTAACGGTAAGCTCGTGCCACTTGCAGTACTGCGTGATATCGGCGGTCGCTTAATTGATATTCATGGGCAGCATGAAAATCAGGAGCTAATGGATGAGCGTTTTCATATTCAGTTACTAGATCAGTTTGCTGGTGCGCACATTGCGGACAAAAAGCAGCAGTACGCACAGCAGTTTGCGGCATATCGTCAATTAAAGCAAGAAGCATCTGCACTTGCGATGGATGAGCAACGAATCGCCCAGCGCATCGATCTATACCAGTTTCAAATCAAGGAGCTTGAGGATGCGAATTTACAGCTCGGTGAGGACGATGAGCTGCTAGATGAGCGAAAGCGTTTAAACAACTTCCATAAAATTTACGAGCGTACAAGCGTGGCGTATGATGCGATTTTAGGCGAGCAAAAAGGCTTGGACTGGATTGGCGATGCGATGAGTGCGCTAGAGGACGTAGCACAGCTTGATGCACAGTTTAGCGAAGCATCAGAAGCGGTGTCGTCTGCGTTTTATGCATTGCAAGACGCGGCGTATCAAATGAAGGATGCGCTCGACCTGTTAGAGTTCGACCCAGAGCGCTTAAATGACGTAGAGCAGCGTTTAGCATTGATTCAATCGTTAAAGCGTAAATACGGCGCGACGATTGAGGATATTTTAGCGTATTACGACAAAATTGATGCGGAGCTACAGCAGCTTGTCAATCGTGACGAAACGATTCGACAACACGATGTACAGCTTGCGAAAATGGAAGCGGCACTACGAAAGCTTGCCGATGAGCTAACACTGATTCGTAAAGAGCAAGGTGAGCGTTTAGCACAGGCCATTATGGAGCAGCTGCGTGCGCTTCATATGGAGAAGGCGCAGTTTGTCGTGAAGTTTTTAGAGCAACAGACGCTCGATGCAAATGGGCAAGATCACGTGGCGTTTTATATCGCAACGAACGTCGGCGAGCCACCGAAGTCGCTGCCAAAAGTTGCTTCAGGCGGTGAGCTATCGCGTATGATGCTCGCGCTAAAAACGATTTTTTCATCGACGGCGGGCATTACGTCCATTATTTTTGATGAGGTGGATACAGGTGTAAGTGGACGCGTCGCACAGGCGATTGCTGAAAAGATTGCGGCCATTTCAATGGGCTCACAAGTGCTATGCATTTCGCATTTACCACAAGTTGCGGCAATGGCCGATCACCATTATTTCATCAAAAAAGAAGTCGAGCAAAATCGCACATTTACGACGCTAACGGAAATTGTTGAGCAGGAGCGAACAGAAGAGCTGTCTCGCATGCTGTCAGGGATCGAAATTACGGAGCTTACGTTACAGCACGCAAACGAATTATTGAAGCTAGCTGACGAGCGTAAGCAAAAAATGCGCTAAACGAACACGCAACTGCTGAAAGCTTGAGCAGTTGCGTGTTTTTTTGCTTGTTTTTTTAGAAACGCATAGGCGATTTGTATAGAATATGACATAATAGAAGGACGATGACGTTAGAGGGAGAGAGCTAATATGACGACGATAAAGGTTGCGATTGCAGATGACAATCGAGAGCTCGTTCAACAGATTGAAATGTACTTTCAAAATCATGCACAAATTGAAATTGTCGCAACGGCCTCTAATGGTGAATTATGCTTAACGATGCTAAAGGAGCATGACATTGATGTATTAATGCTCGATTTAATTATGCCGTATATGGACGGGCTTGCCGTGCTAGAGCATATTCGGGCAGATGAACAATATGCGAATTTGTCGATTGTGATGTTAACCGCATTTGGACAAGAGGAAGTTATGAAAAACATTGTCGACTTAGGTGCGACGTATTTAATATTAAAGCCGTTTGATTTTAAACAGCTTGAAACGAAAATTGTACGATGGGCACGCCGAAATAGCGATGAGCTGTCAACTATTGATACTGTGTCAGAAGAGATGTCATTGGCGGATGTATACGTATCGAATTTGTTAACGGAATCAGGTATTCCCGTACATATGCGCGGCTATAAATATTTACAAAAAGCAATCGCCATCGTGTACGAAAATCCAAGCTTGTTAAACGGTGCTGTCACAACCGCGATTTATCCAACGATTGCTAGCTTGTTCGGTGTAAGTGATGCAAGCGTGGAACGTGCGATTCGCAATGCGATTAACGCCGCTTGGACGCGCGATCAACAAACGTTACAAATGCTATTTCAAACGAACACACCGCTTGAGCTGAAGCCGAAAAATTCAGAGTTTATTGCGTTAGCTGTGACGAGCATGAGGCAACAATTAGCCGAGCAGCACGGTGAGACAGTGAAATCGTAATGTGTACAAATAGATGCAAAGGCTGCCCGAAAATGCGTAATCGAGCAGCCTTGTTTTTCTTTTTTTCTAAAAATTTCAAAACATTAACCGATGAAAAAAAGGACATATTTTGTACTTGTAAAGGTGGATGATGAAAATCTATTACATAATGTGTCTAAAGGAACGAAAATATGAATACATCACTAGCGTCGCATTAAAATAATCCAACGCATTTAATTAAACTGAATTTTCTGTAATATA